>JALVXV010000116.1 GCA_027038235.1 Campylobacterales bacterium
TTTTTAAATATTTTTATCATGATATTATTATATTGAGTTTGGTATTTTTGAAAGTCTAATTTTAATTGCTTATTTATATTGTGAGTATAGATTGTTACTTTTATATTTGGAACCTTTGAAAATAGAGTTAAAATAGATTCATCTACATAATTATCGATTAAAATTATCTCTTTTTTTGCTGATTTTATAAGTTCATTTATAAATTTATAAGCATCAAAAATCTCTCCATCAAAAAATATGCCTTGAGTCTGTTTTTTATTTTTATCATTAAGAGCATTAAAAATTCTTTCAAAGTTTTTATCATGTAAATGAAGTCTATATTCCATTCTTTCAAATCTTTCAAAAATATGAGCATTACTTTGCATAAAATGTCTCATCTTGGTAAATGTTCGCATAATAGATAAGGTAACTTTGGTAGCAACATCACTTTTTAAAACAGTTGCCAACATATATACACCCTGTTCTGTAAAAGCCAATGGTAGTTTTCTCAATCCCATTTTAGTAGAATTGGATGTCGCATTTTGCGATTTCCAAATTTCAAGCTCCTCTTTTGTAAACTGAAACATAAAATCTTGTGGGAATTTATCTATATTTCTTTTTACTTGTTCATTAATTCTTCTTGTTTCAACTTGATAAAGTTCAGCTAAATCTCTATCTAACATTACTTGCATACCACGAATATTATAAATTTTATTTTGAATATCATAATCAGCAAGTGTTGATTTAGGATTTAGATTATTTTTCACTACTGTAGCCTTTTGTTTTTGATTACAATTCGGGCATATATTTCTTTATCGTTGATTGTAAATCTTTTTCCATAGTTTGGATCATCTTCAATGTATCTATCTATTCCAAGTATTTTAAACTGAGCAGGATTGTATTGATTTAAAAAAGTAATAGGTACTCCCATAGCACCTTTACAATCCATAGGAATTTCAGCAGTTTTGCTTACTTCAATAGCATCATAATTATCACATTTTGGATACTCTTTAGGAGTATATTTTTTGTATAAAATTAAATCTTCTTGTCTTTTTGGTATGTTAAGATTTATATACCAAAAAGTTCTTGCAGTTTTATACATAGTTCCATCCGGCTCAATATCTCCAAGCTGAGTATAAAATTCATCTTTTTTGCTATTTTTTGCCATCCCTTTGCTCCTTTAATATGGTTTAGGATCAAGAAACTAAATCCTAAATCCTAAATCCTAAAACCTTATCTCTAAAATATTTCTTAAATCCTTCTCATCTATTACATGAGTTGCCTCTTTTTTTAGTATCTCATTTGCACAAAAGGCTACTTTTATTTTTGCATATTTAAACATTGAGAGATCATTAGCCCCATCACCTACTACCATGCAATCCTCTGGTGAGATTTGTAAAATACTTTGCAATCTTTTTAGCATATCACCCTTGCTAAAGTTAAACATCATATCTCCGCCAACCTCTCCTGTTAGCACCCCATTTTTTTCATGCAATATGTTTGAAAAAGAGGCTTCATATCCTAAAATATCCTTTGCATAATCAGTAGCATTTCTAAAACCACCGCTAAATACTACAACCTTTAGCCCTCTTTTTTTCAACTCTTTTATACTCTCTTTTGCTCCATTTACAAAAGGGAGATTGTGGCAAATCTCATCAACCTTTTCTCTTTTTAGCCCCTTTAATAAAGCTACTCTTTGAATAAGACTCTCAAAAAAATCAAGCTCCCCTGCCATAGCTCTTTTTGTAATAGAAGAGACCCTATCCTCTATACCAAGCTCTTTAGCTAAAAAATCTATAGTCTCTCCATCCATTAGTGTAGAGTCAAAGTCAAACACACATAGTTTCATAAAAATCCTTCGTATAAGGCTAAGAGCTAAAAATGCTCTAAGCTCCAAGCTCTAAGCTTATATATGCTATAATACTAAAAAATATTTAATAACTGGATTAAAGATGGTAGAAAGCTTTATAAAGAGGTTGTATAGTGATAGTTTTTTAAGCTTAGAAGTTACACCTCCTCATGCACCTTCGTTGGATAATATCATAGAGGATATAAAAAGATACAGATTAGATAAAATAGTCGATGGCTTTAGCACGACAGATAATCCTCTTGCTAGATTGAAGTATGATTCTATGTTTTCAGCTTTAAAGATACAACAAACATTTAAAAAAGCATGTATTACTACAATGAGCATGAGAGATAGAAATAAAATAGCTCTCCAATCAGACCTCCTTGGCATGAATGACTTTGATCTAAGAGTTGTTTTAGCTCTTACAGGAGATCCAGCAAGATCAAGCGACCAGCCAAACACAAAGGCTGTCAATGAGGGAAGAAGTACACTTTTACTTGATATGATAAAGTGTTTTAATTCTGGTATTGATTATGCTGGAAAACCATTTAAAATCGCACCAAAAAAGATATTTCCTTTTGCAGTGAGCAATGCCTATGCAAAAAATAGTAAAACTTTGTATAGAAATATGCTAAAAAAGCTCTCTAGTGGAGCAAATGCTATCATAACCCAGCCTGTTTATGATAAAGAGAATGCAAAAATGCTTTTGCAAATTTTTGAAGATGCAAAGAGAGATACCCAATTTTTAGAGAATGACCCTGTTTTGATACTTGGATTCTTTCCTATAACTAGACTTAGAACTGCACAATTTTTAAACTCTCATGTACCAGGTATTTATGTGCCTACCTATTGGATGGAAAAGCTATTAAAAGCAAAAGAGATCTCACCTCAAAAGGAGTTTGAAGAGGGGATAGAGCTAAGCAAAAAGACATTTGGTGAAATTTACAATACAAACAAAAAGGTACATCTAATGTCAGCTAACCATTTTGAGATCATAAAAGAGGTAGTAGAAAGTTTTTAATAGTTGCTAAACTTTCAAAATAAAGCCTAGCAACCACCTATCTAAATCCAAAAAAATTTCGACCTAATGCCAACTTTCAACTTTTTTAAAAAACTCAAATCTTTAGGCATAAGTAGTACTACAACAAACTCTATTGCAAAATTTGGGCTAAAAAGTTAAAAATCCCTTTTCAATAAAGCATTGACATTTAAAATAGTTATGATACTATCTTCCATCTTTCCAATACCAAAGATCATGTTGTTGCTATTTTCATCTTTATTAAAGGTCTCTGGAGGAGTTTCTATATCAGACTGATTTATTCTAATAGCCTTTGTAAGTCTATCGATAACAAATCCTGCCTCATTATTTTCTGTCTTTATTACAATATATCTGGTCTCCTCATTTTGAGATACTGATGGAAGTCCAAATTTTCTTCTAAGATCTATCAAAGGCAAAATACTCCCTCTTAGATTGAAAACTCCCAACACATAATCAGGCACACTAGGAACCTTTGTGCACTCTATTGGTTTTATAATCTCTTGAATATTTAAAATAGGAACAGCCAACTCCTCATTGCCGACTATAAAGCCGACAAGTTGCATTATATCTTCACTCTCTTTTTTATCATCACTATTTTGTTGCTTTTGTTGCTTTTGCAAAATTGATTTTAACTTTTCACTCATTTTCTACTCCATAGGAAATTTTAAATTTTTCTTAACAACATTTGCCAAATACTCTAATGAGTAAGGCTTAGTTATATACTCTGTCATTCCTACTTCCACACCTCTCATCCTGTCAGATTTTGAAGTTCTTGATGTTACAGCTACCAAAGGAAGATACTTATATCTTGAATACTTTCTGATCTCACCAGCTAGAGTATATCCATCCATTCTAGGCATCTCTATATCTATTAGAACTATATCAAAGTTTTTATCACCAGATTTTAACATTTGTAGTGCTTCAACTCCATTGGTTGCCTCAGTAATATTGACACCTAGTGGTGCTAATGCTTTTTGCATAATAGTTCTATCGGTTTTACTATCATCAACTATCAAAATATTATAATCACTAGGCTCTTTTTTAACACTCTCTATCTGCTTTTCATCCACTTTTTTGATGCTACCTTTTGTCTCTTTTGCCAACTCCATCAATGCCCCAACATCAACTATGAGAGTTACTCTACCATCACCTCTTATTGTAGCACCAGCAATTCCTTTGATACCTTGTAGATAATCCCCTAAGGATTTGATAACTATCTCCTCTTGTCCAACCAAAGTATCTACTATGACACCAAGTTTTGATTCTGCTAGTGCGATAACTACGATATAGAGATTTTCACCACCATCAAAGACCTCCTCTATACCAAAAACATCAGAAAGCCTTACAAGTGGAAGTATCTCCTCTCTTAGTCTTAGTACATCTTTGCCCTCAATAGAGTAAATCTCTTCGGCAGGAACTCTAACAGTTTCCAAGACAGATGATAGTGGTATAGCAAAATACTCCTCTTGTGCTCCTACTAAAAGTGCTTGAATAATTGCTAAAGTTAGAGGTATCTTTAGTTTTATTACTGTACCTTTTCCCTTCTCGCTATCTATATCTATGATACCATTTAATTTTTCTATATTGGTCTTAACAACATCCATTCCTACCCCACGACCAGAAACATTTGTTACTGATGCTGCAGTAGAAAATCCGGGCTTAAATATAAGTCCAAATGCCTCTTTTTCACTTAGACCATCAGCCTCTCTCTCAGTTATAATCCCCTTCTCCAATGACTTTTGAATAAGCATATCAGCATCAAGACCCTTACCATCATCGACTATCTCTATGACTATTGAGTTACCCTCATTATAAGCTTTTAACTCTATAGTGCCATATTCAGGTTTTCCCATAGCTACCCTAGTCTTAGCATCTTCTATACCATGATCACAAGAGTTTCTTATAATATGTACAAGCGGATCTCCTATCTCCTCTATGATAGACTTATCAAGCTCTGTCTCCTCGCCTGAGATTTTAAGCTCTATATTTTTACCAAGTTCTCGTGAGAGATCTCTTACCATTCTTGGAAATTTATTGAAAACTTTTGCTATTGGTAGCATTCTTGTTTTCATAACTGCTATTTGCAAATCAGTTGTAACTATTGAGACTGAAGAGACTACTTGATTTAACTCTTCTAAAAATTTCTCACCCTCATATCTCTCTTCGACATCATCATATATCTTAAGTAGTCTATTTTTACCAAGCACCAACTCACCTATAAGATTCATTAGATGATCAAGTCTTTTTACCTCTACTCTTATGGTCTGCTCTAATGTACTGCCGCTACTCTTTTTAATAGGTGCAGCACTACTTTTTCTAGCAGGTGTCGATGCTTTAGCTGGTGAAGATTTTTTCTCTGGCTCTTTTTGAGTCTCTTTTTTAGCTTGAGGTTTTTTATCCTTTTTCTTTTTCTTCTTCTCCTCTCTTTTTTCTTGTAAAAGTCTCTCTATCTCAGCCTCTACCTCTTCGTCACTCATGTTTGAATAGTCTGGCTCCTCTTCAGGCTCATTTGAAGTTTCATCCTCTTGATTTGCACTATCCTCTTGCTCCTCTTGCTCTTGATTGGATGATATAGAGCTCTCACTCTCAACCTCTTCACCTTTTGATATAGCATCAAGTCTTTTACAAATAGGCTTAATATCTATCTCATCATTTTCATCACTACCTGTATCTCTAACACTATATAAAAGAGCTTTCATCATATCAATTGACTCTAAAACTGTATCCATAACCAAAGGGGTGATGCTAAGCTCACCCTTTCTAGCTTTATTAAGCACATCCTCCATATGATGAGTAAGCTCTGTTAGTGTATCGAGATTTAAAAAAGAGCTTGAACCTTTTATGGTATGGGCTACTCTAAATATAGAGTTTAAAAGCTCTAAATCTTCAGGATTATTTTCTAGTTCAACTAGATCCTGATCAAGTTGCTCAATAAGCTCAAATGCTTCTATTAAAAAGTCTTCTAATATTTCTTGCATATCATCCATTACACTTCCTTACTATCATTGATATGAGATTTGACAACTCTTGCTATTTCACTATAGAACTCTGGAGCATCAAATTTGGTCAAATATGCCTCTCCACCAGCCTCTTTACCTCTAATTTCACTAAAATGATCACTAATAGAGGAGTTAAATATAAGTGGAATATTGGCAAATCTCTCATCCTCTTTTATTTTTGAGGCAAAATGAAATCCATCCATTTGTGGCATTTCTACATCACTTATGATAACTTTTAACTCCTTTTTAATATCCTCTCCATATATCTTATACAACTCTTCAAGCTTCTCTAGTGCATTTATACCATCTTTTGCCTCTATTGGCTTCATTCCCATTTTAGTAAGTGCCTCTTTCATCAATTTCCTAGCAGTACTACTATCATCAACTACCAAAGCAGAGCCGCCTAGCTTTTGTATCAAGCTATCTTCTAGGTTAATATTGGGTTGATAGATACCAAGCTCCTCCATGATAGTTTCAAGATCAAGTATCAAAAGTACCTCATCATTTTCTATCCTTGTAACCCCTGTTATTTGGGCTTTATCAAGTACACCACTACCTGTAGAAAAACTGGCTGATTCTATATCTTTCCAACTAATTCTTCTTATTCTCTTTGCCTCATGAACTATAAAGCCTATAAGCATAGAGTTAAACTCTGCTATTAAAACTCTAGGCTTTATATCTATATCCTCTGGAACATCTATACCCATCCACTTTGCAAGATTGATAACAGGTATAACAACACCCCTAAGATCAAAAATCCCCTCTACAAAATCTGGAACATTTGGGATCTCTGTTATATTTGGTATCTTGATTATCTCTCTTACCTTGACAACATTAACTCCATAAATACCCTCATATACTTTATCACCATCTTTTTTAAATATACGAAAGTCAACAAGCTCCATCTCATTGGAGCCTACTTGCAATACATCTTGTTTGTTCATTATCTATTTTCTCCTTTATCCAAGGCAAATTGTACTTTTTTAAAACTTAAATGAGATTGTACAATAATAAAACTTTTATTGCATGCAAAAGATGAAATATTGATATATTTTCTATCTTTTTTAAGCTCTATCTCTCTACCTTGGTGAAAATGCCCCTCTATAATAACTTTTATATCACTCTTTAGAAGCTTATCTATCCGTTTTGATACAATATTTTCAAAGTTATCAATATCTCTACATAATATTTTACTATATTGCATATCTAAAATTCTCTTAGATATATAGCCATTTAAAATATTATCAACAAACGAGATAGATGATAAAAAGAGCTTTGATCTTATTATTGTTGTATATAAAATATAAGAAAAAGGTGTAGCTTTATCACCATGCAAGAGTAAAACTTTATCATGATTTAGACTAAAAAGTGTAGGCTGATTGCTATATGAAAAAATTTTTACTCTAGGAAAGAGTTTTTTTAGATTAAAGTCATGATTTCCTTCAAAATAGAAGGTTTCAACTCTTTTGGATATCTCATTTATCAAATCTATATATTTTTGATTTGCTTTTTGTGTATATTTTACCCCTCCAATAAGAAGATCAAATATATCTCCCATTAAAAAGAGTTGAGTAGGCTTTAAAATGTTGTCTCTAATTTGCTCTAAAAATGAGTAAAATTCATCTCTATTTTTATTTACATGGGCATCAGCTACTAAAAAAGCACCCTCCTTTATGATATTATGGGACATAAGCAATAGTAGGTATTCCTAAATCTTCTTCAAAGCCACTCATTATATTGGCATTGACTACTGCTGCTGAGGATGAGCCTTTTAAGATATTATCTATGGTTGAACAGATATATAAATTTGAGTTAGATTTTTTAGCAAATATATCACAAAAATTTGTCCCACCAACACCCTTTATAGTAACAGGCTTATCAAAAACTCTTATAAATTTCTCATCTTTGTAAAACTCTTTTAAATATTCTAAAGGATCAATATCCTCTTTTAATTTGCAATAAATATCACACATTTCTCCTCTAATTAGTGGCAAAAGATGAGGAACAAAATTTATATCATACTCTACTCCTTTAGAGATGATTTTCATCTTCTCTTTTATCTCAGGCTCATGTCTATGGCTTAGAGGGTTATAAGCAGATACATTTTCATCTATAAAGACAAAGTGAGTTTTATCACTACACTTTTTACCAGCTCCACTAACTCCACTTTTTGCATCGATAAATATAGGATAACTCTCATCAATGTATTTACAAAATGGTAAAAGACCAAGCAGGGTAGCTGTAGGATAACACCCTGGATTGGCTACAAGTTTTGCTCTTTTAATATCATCTCTAAAAAACTCTGGAAGTCCATAAACTGCCCTACTTAAGTGCTCTTTATCTTGATGAGTGCAGTAATACCTCTCATAAGTTTCAAGTTCAAGTCTATAATCAGCTGAAAGATCTACTACCTTTACACCAAGATCAAGTAACTCTTTTGCAAAACCCATAGCACTCTTGTGAGGCAGAGCTAAAAATGCTAAACTAGCACACTTAGCTATCTCTTTAGCATCACCTTTTTTTATATCTATATCAACAACACTCTTTAAAGCAGGATAGAGTTCACTTAAACTCATTCCACCTTCACTATTGGCAACATACTTTAGCCTAAAGTTTGGATGATTTATAATGATCTTTATAAGTTCAAGCCCAGTAAATCCACTAGCACCTACAATTGCAACATCTATCTTTTTCATGCTTTTATCTCCACTATTTCATACTCTTTTGTACCATTTGGGAGTTTTATTGTTACCTCATCGCCCTCCTCTTTTCCAAGAAGTTGCTTTGTAAGTGGAGAGTTGTATGATATAAGCCCATTTTCAGGTGAACTTTCATAACTTCCTACTATCTTATAGGTTATCTCCTCACCACTATCTAAGTCCTCCAAAGTTATGGTTGATCCAAATCTAACCTTATCATGATGATAACTTTTTGGATCTACTACTTGAGTTTTAGCAAGATAGTTACTAAGTTCATAAATTCTCGCCTCTATAAAAGCTAGTCTCTCTTTTGCAGCATGATACTCTGCATTTTCCTTTAGGTCTCCATGACTTCTTGCAATATCTATCTCTTTGACTGTTTGCGGTCTTTGAACCTTTTGAAGATCTTGAACTTCAGCTAATAGTTTATCATATCCCTCTTGTGTTATTGGTTCCTTTTTCAAATAATTCTCCTATATTTGTGATTAGTGATTCGTAATTCGTAATTCGTGATTAGTGATTGATAATTTATTCTAAACCCTAAAATCTAAATCCTAAATCCTATAGTGTAATTATATCAAAAATTTTATTACATTTTTGCAGCTACCGTGTTTAAGTAATTTTCTTAAGATGACAGAATGGTTGAAAAATTTTTCTCTATCAAGAGTATTGTACTCATTTAAAAGATTTTCTTTGGTAACTTCATGTTGAATTAATTCTTTATGTAGCGGTTTTAATCCTTCAAAATCGAGTATGATATTTGCAAGTCCTATATGATTTAACTTTACAAATCTTTTAGCAATAAAATAATCAATCTTTTTAGCCTTATAAGCAAGTACAAATGG
The DNA here is from genome assembly GCA_027038235.1 of Campylobacterales bacterium. Taxonomy (GTDB): domain Bacteria; phylum Campylobacterota; class Campylobacteria; order Campylobacterales; family JALSKU01; genus JALSKU01. The sequence continues at coordinate 9,411 of JALVXV010000116.1, forward strand.
TACTCCTATCAAAGATGCCTCAAGAGTAGCTGTACCTGAGCAAACAAATGCAAAATCACTCCTATATAGAGCTTTTTTTGCATCATAAACGACTTCAAACTCTGCTATATCTCCATAGATCTCTTTTATATCACTTTTGCTAAAGTGTTTAGGAATCACTAGTAGCTTTTTTGCTTTTATATCTAAAGCGACCTCTTTATAAATCTTCATCAAAGCCTTTATCTCGCTCCTTCTGCTACCGGGTAAAAATGAGACTATCTTTTCACAGCTAACTCCATCTTTAAAATCCTCTATCTCATCTAAAAGAGGGTGTCCTACATAGATAGATCTACTGTAAAACTTCTCTTCAAATGGTAAAATCGAGCATAGATTATCACAATACTTCTCAATCTTTTTTACTCTTTTTGCTTTCCATGCCCAAACTTGAGGAAGGATATAGTAGGTTATCTCTATATTTGGATTTTTCCTCTTGATAGCTTTTGCTAAAGGAAGATTGAATGCTGGAGAGTCAATAAGTAAAACTTTTTTATACTCAAAACTAAGCTCAACCATCTGTTTTATAGCTCTTTTTGCAACTTTTATCTTAGAAATAGCATCTACAAATCCCATGATAGAAAAGTCTGAAGAGGGATAAAGCGGTTTGCCAAATTTGGGATCAAATATACCTCCAAGCTTATACTCTTTTAACTCCGCTAAGATAGGCTCTAAATGCAAATTTGCCGAAGGTTCTAAAGATGAAACCAATAATTTTTTCATATATTTTTACTCTCCTATTAACTAAACCTAAATCCTCAACCCTAATTTTATCTCTATTTTGCTATAATTATGTTAAAAAAGGTAAAAAGAGTGAGAAAAGAGATACTTATTACAAATGATGATGGATTTGAGAGTGAGGGGCTTATTAGGCTTGTAGATGCTATTAGGAAATTGGAAAATGTAAATGTAACAGTAGTAGCTCCTACTACTGAAAAATCAGCTTGTGGACACTCTTTGACTTTGACAAGACCTTTAAGATTTGTAGAGATAGATGATAACTTTTTCAAGCTTGATGATGGCACCCCTAGTGATTGTATCTATCTTGCGGTCTATGCACTCTACAAAAAAAAGCCAGATCTTATCATAAGTGGTATCAACAAAGGCTCCAATATGGGAGAAGATATCACATATAGTGGCACAGCAAGTGCGGCTATGGAGGGGGTTTTACAAGATATTCCATCTTTTGCTATCTCTCAAGTTTGTAGCAATAATTATGAGAGTTTAAAAATTCATGGGTATGATTTAGCCTGTGAAGTTGCTTGTGATATTGCACAAAAGATATTAAATCATAAGCTAGTAATGCCAAAAAGAAAATTTTTAAATATCAATATACCACCTATCAAAAAGAGAGATTCAAAAGGATATAAGATCACAGAAGCTGGATATAGAGTTTATGGAAATGATGCACACATATATAGAAATCCAAGAGGTGAGGAGTACTATTGGATAGGGATACACCCTCTTCAATGGAAAAAAAGAAGTCTTGATATAATGTGCGATTTAGAGGCGGTAGAGAATAATTATATCTCAATCACACCAATAGAGCTAAACTTAACATCCTATGAAGAGATGGAACAGTTAAAGATACTAGAAAGATGAGATATCAAAGATGTAAACTTCTTTTTAAAGAGGATTTTAAAAAGATAAAAAGGGCAAAAGTTATACTTTTTGGAGTGGGAGGAGTTGGTAGCTACTGTCTTGATGCCCTATATCGAACAGGGGTAGAGGATATAACAGTAGTAGATTTTGACAAATATGAAATAACCAATCAAAATAGACAAATTGGTTCAGAAAATTTAAATCAACTAAAAACCGAAGTATTATCAAAACTATATCCCAAAATTACACCATTGACTAAAAAGGTTACAAAAGAGTGGGTGGAGGATTTTGATTTTGATAGCTTTGATCTTATAATTGATGCGATAGATGATATACCTGCTAAAGTAGCATTAGCTAAAAAAAATTATGACAAATTTATATCATCTTGTGGTGGAGCAAAGAGGGTAGATCCTACAAAGATAGAGATAGATTCTATTTGGAAGACAATAAATGACCCCTTTGCTAAAAAGTTTAGATATGAGCTTAAAAAGTCAGGATTTAAGAGGGATTTTAAGGTAGTTTACTCCAAAGAGTTACCTATAAAGTGTGAGGGCTTAGGAAGTTTTGTAGGAGTAACTGGCTCTATGGGATTAGCTTTAGCTTCACTTGCTATACAAAAGATCATTGTTGGGTAGCTTTATCATTTTATTTATATCTTTTCTAAATATATAGGTATATCTTCTTCCTCTATAAAACAAATCCCCCTTAAATGCTGTTTTGCCAACTTTAAAGGAGAGACTATCTCTTTTAAAAAGAAGTTCACCTAGATTTTTACCAATAGGTTTATAAAATGTACTAAGAGATAAAAATATTAAGACTATATAGATATATGCAAACAATTTTAGTCTCTTTTTGCTTGATATAAAGTATCCAAAAATGATAGATAAAACAAAGAGTGCAATATAGGGCTGATTATCCACAAATAGCGGATTGTAATATACTTTTATATTGTAAATATCTATATAATTTATCTTAATACCTATAAAAAGTAAAAAATCCAATAGTAGTACAAAGATAAGTCCCAATAAAAAGGAGCTAATGACTTTTGATATCATCTTAACCTCCTTATACTTTTTTTGCCTATCTTGATAATTGATGACGCACTATCTGCTCTAAACTCATCTGCTTCAAAGAGTATTATATCAACTCTATCTTTAATGTAACCAAAATCAAACTCACACCCTGTCTTATTGGCTGAAGTTGAATACATCCATCCAAATCGCTTTAAAAAGCTTTGATGGGGAGCATCTTGAACTACCCTAATAGCTTTTAGATTTGGATATATAAAAGTTGTCTTTTTTTTTCTTCTTAAAAATTTTTTAAATCTTTTAGGAACTCTTGTCTCTTTTTTCAACTCACAAAATGTAGCTATGCTCTTTAAAAAGGGCTGCTTTATATCTCTTTGCTTGATAAGAGACAATTTTTTTTTCTCTTTTGAAAGAAGACCCACAGTAGTATCAGTTTGGACAAGAAAAACGAGGTTTGTGATTCGTAATTCGTGATTCGTGATTGGTTGAAAGTCATCGATTTTTATTTCTTCAATTACCATTCTATTCACTATTCACGAATCACTAATCACTAATCACTAATCACTAATTACGAATCACTACCCAAGATACTCTTGCAATGCTTTTGGATAAAATATATCACTCTCTTGCAACTCTTTTATAGCCTCTATAGCTACTTTAGCTGCAGCAATAGTGGTAAAATATGGAATATTCAATTTGATAACCTCTCTTCTTATATCTCTTGCATCACTTTTGCTAGATTTGTTATCACTAGTATTTATCATAAGAGCTATTTCACTATTTTTCATCTTATCTTGTATATTTGGTCTTCCCTCACTTATCTTATATACAAACTCTGCTTTTACTCCAGCATTTTTAAGAGTCTTATGTGTTCCACCCGTTGCAACTATCTTAAATCCAAGATCCTCAAATCCTTTGCCTATCTCTGCAGCAAACTCTTTATCTATATCACTCAATGAGATGAAAACTACACCCTTAGTAGGCAAGATATTGCCACTACTAAATTGACCTTTTGCAAATGATTTAGCAAAATTTTCACTAATTCCCATAACTTCACCAGTTGATTTCATCTCAGGCCCAAGTAGCAAATCTGCTCCAGTTAGCTTATTGAAAGGAAAGACTGCCTCTTTTACACTTATATGCTTTTTTATGTGGGGTTTATAGATACCATGCTCTTTATAAACAATATTATTTTTATCATAAAATTTTAAAGCACTTACCAAATCGCCCTCAAACATAACCTTTGTAGCAACCTTTGCTAAAGGTATTCCAGTAGCTTTACTTACAAATGGTACAGTTCTGCTTGCTCTTGGATTTACCTCTATGATATAAACCTCATTTTTATATACAGCAAACTGGATATTTAAAAGTCCGACAACTCCAAGTCCTAAAGCTATATCTTTTGTCTGTTTTTCAACCTTTAAAAGTATATCTTTGCCCAAACTAATAGGCGGTAATGAACAAGAGCTATCTCCACTATGAACTCCAGCCTCTTCGATATGTTGCATGATAGCACCAATATATACATCTTTTTTATCACTTATTGCATCTACATCTATCTCAATAGCACGATCTAAAAACTTATCAAGTAAAACAGGTGAATCATTACTAACACTTACTGCTTCATTCATATATGTTTTTAATTCATCTTCAGAGTAAACTATCCTCATAGCTCTTCCACCAAGTACATAGCTTGGTCTAACAAGTACAGGATAGCCTATCTCTTTAGCTTTTGATAGAGCCTCCTCTTTGGTAGTAGCTGTATCATTTTTGGGCTGCTTTAAGTTGTGCTTTTTAGCAAAATTTGAAAACTTCTCTCTATCTTCAGCTATATCTATCACTTTTGCACTTGTTCCTATGATATTTGCCCCAATAGATGTCAACTTTTTTGCAAGTTTCAAAGGTGTCTGCCCTCCAAAATGCACTATTATGCCATCAGGGTTTTCTTTTTCAATAACTGCTCTTACTCTTTCAAAATCTATAGGCTCAAAGTAGAGTATATCACTTGTATCATAATCAGTCGAAACTGTTTCAGGGTTGCAGTTATACATAATGGTAGTAACACCCATATCCTTTAGAGCAAATGCAGCATGAACACAACAATAATCAAACTCAATTCCTTGACCTATTCTATTTGGGCCACCACCCAAAATCAAAACTCTCTTTCTAACATCACTGGTCGCTGGTCGCTGGTCGCTGGTCGCTATTATAGGGGTTGTTGAGTAAAGATATGGAGTTAGGGCTTTAAACTCTGCTGCACAAGTATCTACCTCATTATATATTTGTCCAATATCAAACTTTACTCTAGCATTTCTAATATCATTTTCTGTGATACCTATATTATCCCTTTTATTGATAAGTTTTGCTATCATAGCATCGCTAAAGCCATCACACTTTACTCTTCGTAAGAGTATCTTATTTTGTAAAATATCTACATCTATCTCTTTTTCTATCCTTACAATCTCTTCTATTTGATACAAAAACCATCTATCTATCTTTGTAAGATTATATACTTCATCTATACTCATACCCTCTCTAAAGGCTTGGGCGATATAAAGTACTCTATTTTCATTTGCTCTTCTTAACTCCTTTATTATCCTCTCTTTATCACCACTATCAATCTCTTCAAAGCCCTCAAGCCCTGTTTCTAAAGAGCATAGTGCCTTTTGGATAGACTCTTTAAAAGTTACCCCTATAGCCATAGCTTCACCAACACTCTTCATAGAAGTTCCAAGAGTTGAGTTAGCTTGTGGAAATTTCTCAAAGGTAAATCTTGGCATCTTTGTAACTATATAGTCGATAGTAGGTTCAAAACTAGCAGTTGTACCTATGATGTCATTTTGTATCTCATCAAGAGTATATCCTACTGCTAAATAGGTTGCTACCTTTGCTATTGGATAGCCTGTTGCTTTACTAGCTAATGCTGAACTTCTGCTTACTCTTGGGTTCATCTCTATGACAGTCATTCTACCATTTTTTGGATTGATAGCAAATTGGACATTACTACCTCCTGTATCAACCCCTATCTCTCGCAAAATTGCAAAAGAGGCATCTCTAATGGCTTGATACTCTTTATCTGTTAGAGTTAGAGCTGGTGCCACAGTGATACTATCGCCTGTATGTACACCCATAGGATCAAAATTTTCAATAGAGCATACAATAATGCAGTTATCATTTCTATCTCTAATGACCTCCATCTCATACTCTTTCCAGCCTAAAAGTGATTCTTCAATTAAGATTTCACCAATAGGACTCTCCTCAAGAGCATGTTTTGCTAAAGATTTAAACTCATCAATATTGTATGCTACTCCACTTCCACCACCAGCAAGAGTGTATGAAGCTCTAATAATAAGAGGAAAACCTATCTCATTAGCAGCCTTTAATGCTTCATCCATATCATATGCATATCTACTTTTTGGCAAATCCATACCAATTTTGATCATCGCCTCTTTAAAGGCTTGTCTATCCTCACCCTTTCTTATAGCCTCTGGATTTGCTCCTAAAAATTCAACACCCTCTAACATGCCCTTTTCATACATGCTCATTGCTACATTTAGTGCTGTTTGCCCTCCCATAGTAGGAAGTAAAGCATCTACATTTTCTATCTTTATAATATTTTGTATCACTTTTTCATTAATCGGCTCTATATAGGTTTTATCAGCAAATTCAGGATCAGTCATGATAGTAGCTGGATTTGAATTGATAAGCACAACCCTATACCCAAGCTCCTTTAAAGTCTTTGTAGCTTGAGTTCCGCTATAATCAAATTCGCATGATTGACCTATAACAATAGGACCTGAACCTATCAAAAGTATCGTTTTTATATCATCTCTTTTTGGCATCTTGTGTTATCCTTATTTGGAAAGCTTAGGGCTAAGAGTTAATGGCTTAGAGCTTATATAGCTTACACTTTTTATTGCAAGTTTTTAGCTCTTAGCTCTAAGCTCTTAGCTCTAAGCTTATCTTATGGTTTGGTTACTACATGAAAATAACCCGGCACCAAAACCTTTGCATAGGGCTTTACAACTGCACTAATATATGACTCCTCTTTTATGATATTAGTTACCCTGCCTACCTTTACACCCTCAAAAAATATATTATCAAGACCGCTAGTATATACTTCATCGCCCTTTTTTATACTCATCCAAGTAGGAATATATCTAACTATCATATCATCTTTATCCCCAAAAATAACTCCAGGGACCTTTTTATCTCCAATATAGACTGAAAATATACACTTTAAATCACCTTGCAAAAGCCCCAAAGCTTTATCATTTTTATTGATAACAATCCCAGCACTATAGCCTTGATATAAAAGACCATATATTCTATCCTTTTTTAAGGCTTGAAAATCCAACCAAACTCTATCATAGTTAGCAAGATTCACATATGATATAGCTCTTGTTATATTAAGCTCTGGAGTATATAAGGTACTTCTATCTTGCAAAAGACTTCTAAGTTTTCCTGCAAATGCAGAGGATAGCTCTGCAGATTTTTTTAACCTTTCAACCTCTTTTTTAAGTCTTTTTATACCTTTTTTTTGCTCTACATGCTCCTGCACAAAATCTCTTATATTTTGTACAAAATCTATATACTCTCTCTTTATCTCATAAGTTATATTTAAAATAGGCTCTTTTATCAATTCATTATAGTTGTACTTTATAGCTAAAAGTACAACAAATAGGATTAAAAAAAAGTATCTATTTTTAATCATCTATAACTTGCTTAAGAAGATCTATCTCCTCCAATACTCTTCCTGTACCCTTTGCGACTGCTAAAAGTGGCTCCTCTGCAACATAGACAGGAAGTCTAACAATTTCACTTAGATATTTATCAATTCCTCTTATTAGTGCCCCTCCCCCAGTAAGAACTATACCATTTTCTACAATATCACTTGCTAAATCCGGTGGAGTAGCCTCAAGTATATCTTTTAAGGCATCGCTTATCTCTTTTAGCGGCTCTTTCATAGCCTCTCTTATATCTTCACTACTTAGATTTATTCCTACTAAAAGTCCACTTATCTGATCTCGTCCCTTTACACTTATCTCAAACTCTTCATCAAGCTTTACAGCACTTCCAACCTCTATTTTTATCATCTCTCCTGTTCTATCACCAATTAAGAGATTGTACTTTTTCTTGACAAAATCAACTATAGCCTGATCTATTTTATCTCCTGCAACCCTTATGGATTTGCATATAACTAAACCCCCCAATGAAATAACACCTATCTCAGTTGTTCCACCCCCTATATCTACTATAAGATGGCCATGAGGCTTTTTGATATCAAGATCAGCTCCAATAGCAGCTGCCATTGGCTCCTCTATAAGATAGACCTCTCTAGCTCCTGCACTCATAGCTGACTCTTTTACAGCCTTCCTCTCAACTTGAGTAAGTCCATAAGGAACACATATAACAATACGAGGCCTTATAAAACTTTTTCTTCTATGGGCTTTTTCTATAAAGTATCTTATCATCTTCTCTGTCATATCAAAGTCAGCTATCACCCCATCCTTCATAGGTCTAATAGCTTGAATATTGCCCGGAGTTTTTCCTATCATCTTTTTTGCTTCATCTCCAACAGCTAAGATATTATTTCTTCCAAATTTATCATTTTGTATCGCAACAACAGAGGGTTCATTGATAATGATACCCTTTCCCCTTAGTAGTATCAAGGTATTAGCAGTTCCTAAGTCAATACTCATATCATTTGAAAAAAGTCCAATTATTTTATCTAGTATCATCATTTACCCTTATGCAATTTTTTTAGAGTTTTTTATATAGAGTGGTTTTGCCTTATTTGCTACCACATCTTTTGTAATAAGCACTTCATAGCCTTCAAGCTCTGGAAGTTCAAACATTATATCAACCATTATCTCTTCCATAATAGATCTTAATCCTCTTGCACCTGTTTTTCTATTGATTGCCATCTTAGCAACCTCTCTTAAAGCTTCATCTTCAAAACTCAAAGTTACTCCATCAATTGCAAAAAGCTTTTGATACTGCTTTAAGATAGCATTTTTTGGCTTAGTTAATATCTCTACCATATCCTCTTCGGTTATTTGATTTAGTGTAGCTATAGAGTGAAGTCGTCCTATAAGCTCTGGTATAAGTCCATAATTTACCAAATCATCAGGCTCTACTAGCTCTATTAGGTTATCCTCTTCGCTCTTTTTTCTTTTTGCTTGATTAAATCCCAAGACATTATTGCCTATCCTTCTTTTTATGATGTCATTAAGTCCATCAAATGCACCGCCACATACAAAGAGTATATTGGAAGTATCTATCTGTGTAAAATCTTGATTTGGATGTTTTCTGCCACCCTTTGGAGGAATATTTACTAAACTCCCCTCTATAATCTTTAAAAGTGCCTGTTGCACACCCTCGCCTGAAACATCTCTTGTGATAGATCTATTTTCACTCATTCTTGCAATTTTGTCTATCTCATCAACAAAGACTATACCCTTTTCAGCCTTTTTTATATCCCCATCAGCCTCTTGAAGAAGTTTAGTTAAAATATTCTCTACATCCTCACCAACATATCCAGCTTCAGTAAGACTTGTAGCATCTGCTATGGCTATTGGAACATCTAAAAATTTTGCCATCGTTTGAGCCATTAAAGTCTTTCCGCTACCTGTTGGTCCTATAAATAAAATATTTGATTTTTGAATCTCTGTATCATCATCCTTAAAAGATGCACTTTTAAAGATTCTTTTATAGTGGTTATAGACTCCTACAGCAAATATCTTTTTAGCTCTATGTTGACCTACGACATAATCATCTAAAACCTTTTTTAACTCTTTAGGAGTAAAGATTCTTTTTTCATCATCTGTACTACCATCAAAAAGATCATCATCTCCAAAAAGTATCTTATAAGCTGAAACCACACAGTGTTCACATATACATACCCCATTGCCCTCAATAAGCCTATTATCATTACTCTCTTTTGAGTTACAAAAGCTACATCTTTTCATATAAAAATCCTTCGGATTTGGCTAAGAGCTGAGAGCTTAGGGCTAAGAGCTAGAAAAGCTCTAAATACTCGGCTCTTGGCTCTTGGCTCTTGGCTCTTGGCTATATTAGTTATCTCTATCAAATGGAATCCCTCTTTTTGTATTTATTATAAAATCACATAACTTTTTTACTTTATCATTATCTATTTCACTTAGCACCTCTTGAACACTCTCTTTGATAGCCCTATTAGATCTAAATATCTTTTTATATGCTTTACGAATCATATCTACATCACCTCTATCAAATCTTCTTCTAAGTCCTACTAAGTTTAAACCTTTTAGCTTTGCTCTATTACCCTCAGCTAAACAGTATGGGGGAATATCTTGACTAACTGCACTAGCACCCCCTATCATCACACTCTCACCAATTTTTACAAATTGATGAATAGGTGTCAAACCTCCAATAACAGTATAATCCCCTATCTCTACATGCCCTGCAAGAGTTGCACTATTTGCAAGTATAATGTTATTGCCAAGAACACAATCATGAGCTATATGACAATATGCCATGATGTAGTTATTATCACCTATAATGGTCTTTTTATCCTGCTTAAGTGTAGGAAGATTTATGGTAGCAAACTCTCTTATGATATTATTTTTACCTATTATAAGCTCCCCTGTTTCTCCTTTGTATGAGACATCTTGAGGAATATTACCAACAACTGCATAGGAGTGAATTTGTGTATTTTTACCAACAGTTGTCTTTCCTTTTACTTGGGCACCCTCAAAGACCTTAACACCATCTTGAAGTTCAACTTCGCTCCCAATGAGTGCAAATGCCCCTATCTCTACATTTTTACCTATTTTAGCACCATCTTCTACAATAGCAAGTTTACTAATATTTGCCATCTATTTATCCACTATCATAGCTTTTAATTCTGCTTCACATACAAGCTTATCATCTACATAAGCCTTTCCATCAAGCACCCAAATAGAGCCTTTATGCTTTATGACACTTAACTTATAAACAAGTCTATCTCCTGGTTTTACAGGAGATCTAAATTTGGCTTTATCAATACTCATAAAATAGACTACTTTATCATTAGTATCATTTTGTTCATTTTCACTCATACTCTCAAATGCCAAAACACCCCCAGCTTGGGCCATGCCTTCAATGATCATAACACCAGGATATATAGGATGATCTGGAAAATGTCCTTGAAAAATCTGTTCACCGATAGTAACATTTTTATAAGCCTCTATAGAGTTTGCTTTTTCTATCTTTATAACTCTATCAACCAATAAAAATGGAAATCTATGGGGAAGAATTTTTTGAATATCCACTACATCAAGCATAAATTTAGCCTTTGTCAAAAATTTGAATATTTTATCAAAAAATTACTAAATTTTCCCTAATACTATCATAGTAGATAGCATCAAGATATAATTCAAAGGCTTTAAAATTGATATCATCTACAACAATAATAGGCGATAAAGAGTAAAAATTACCCTCTAAAAAGTTTCTAAACTTTATCTCATCTTCTACCAAAGGGGGATGAAAAATAAGCTCTTTCGTATTTTTATATGATAATTTTGTAGCTTTATTAAAGTACTCAATACTTACAAATTTTATACTATCTCTATTGGCATAATAGATACCTCCAATAGCTTTTTCAACTCTTAATTTAACCCTTTTTCTTTTCATATATGAGTAAAAGATGGGGTATGATGGTATAACCTTTTTATCAACTTTTAAATAGGATCTCAAAACTCTATAGTTTAAAAATAGATCTTTTACAATATCATAGTTTTTGCCTACCTCTTCTAATTTGACTCTTTTTTGATAAAGATCTATCCTCTGCTCTATAGAGTTTGGTTGAATCTGATTTGCAATATTTACAAAAAGTTCATCTGCTACTCTTTTTTGAAACTCTCTTTGCTTTTTCAAAGCATAGATACACCCACAATAGTTTTGATGATAAAGTTTATCCTTTTTTGCCAATAAAAATTGCTCATTTGTACCACCATTTTTCCTAAGATCAATACTTACAAACTCTATATTATACTTTTTTGCAAGTTTTTTTCCTACAGTTGTTAACTGTTCTATAGATTTTTTAGGGCTAGTTAAAAGTGTTGTAGTAACCTTATTGATTCCTAACTCCTTTGCTTTTTTCATGCTAACTTCTACTCTATTATCAAAGCAAAGAGTACATCTTTTGCCCTTTTCAGGTTCATTTTCATAGCCTCTAACTTTATCAAGCCACCCCTTTATATCATACTCCCCCTCTATAAGCTCAATATCAAGCATTTTACAACTTCTTTTTACATCAAGAAGTCTAAGATAGTATTCGCTATATGGGTGGATATTAGGATCATAAAAAAAGGCTATAAAGCTCTCTTTGGGATAAAGCTTTTTTAATTTTTGCAAGAAAAAATGGCTATCAACTGAGCAACAGATATGAACTAGCATCATTGGGATTTAGGATTTAGGTTTTTAGGATTGAGACTAGAATAAACCACTTCTAAATCCTCAATCCAAATCCCAAATCCTATCTTAGCTCCTCTAATTTCTCTTTGACAGCTTGGACATGTCCTTTTACTTTTACTTTATCCCACCTATAAGCGACCTTTCCATTTGGATCTATCAAATATGTAGTTCTAACTACCCCCATATACTCTCTTCCGCACATCTTCTTAAGTTGCCATACTCCATACTCTTGCAATACTTTTTTATCTTCATCACTTAAAAGTGTAATTTTAAGAGCTTTTTTCTCTATAAAGTTTCTATGCTTTTTTGGACTATCAGGACTTATACCAAGTATCACTGCATCTAACTCTTCAAAAGCTGGTAAATTTTGGGTAAAATCACATGCCTCAGTAGTACATCCAGGGGTATTATCTTTTGGATAAAAGTATAAGACTACCCACTTTCCTTTAAAATCTCTAAGACATATATCAACTTCATCTTGATTTGGCAGACAAAAATCCTTTGCCATATCTGCTATCTCTATCATGTTGCCTCCTTAAGATTGTAAAATTTTTTGATAAATGTAATTATATCCTTTTTTGAGAGTGGTTTTGAGTATAGATATCCTTGTATGATATGACAACCCTCTTTTTTTAGAAACTCCTCTTGCTCCTTTTTCTCTATACCCTCTGCTACTATCTTAAGTCCTAAGCCTTTGCCTAGTTCGATAATAGTCTTTACTATAGCCTCATCCTCATAACCTCCTGGAATATCTTTGATAAAAGATTTATCTATTTTTATCACATCAAATGGTAAATTTTTAATATATGCTAAAGAGGAGTATCCTGTACCAAAATCATCTATAGAGATACTACATCCAATATCTCTTATCTTTTTTAAAAGCTTATATGAACTTTTAACATCGTTCATTACAAAGCCCTCTGTTATCTCAAATTCTATCAAATTAGCACTACAGTTATGAGCAGCTAAAGAGTTTTTGATAGTGGTTAAAATATTACTATCTTTTAACTGCTTATCATCAAGATTGATAGAGATTTTCTCTAATTTAGGGTTTAACAAGAGTATATCATTAGCAAATGACATCACCTTATTTATAACTATATCACCTATATCATTTATCAAATTGCACTGAGATGCTATATTGATAAACTCTGTAGGAGATATTATATCTCCATCTTTTTTCCATCTAACAAGTGCTTCAAGACCTACTATTTTATGACTGATTATATCTATTTGTGGCTGATAAAATACTACAAATTCATCATTTTGGATAGCTTTTTTTATATCCTCTTCAAGTATATGCCTTTTGATTATCCTCTTGTACATCTTATCTTTGAAAAAGATATATCTATTTTTTCCTTTCTCTTTAGCCTTATACATTGCAATATCAGCATTTCTTAAAAGTTCATCACTTGTTGTGCCATCATAAGGATATATAGCTATTCCGATGCTTATAGTTATCTTGATGATATGATCATCTATCAAAAATGGGTTTGAAAAGCTATTTTTTAACTTCTCAGATACTTTAACTATACTACTCTCATCATTAAAATCACAAAGCAAAAAGACAAATTCATCTCCTCCAAATCTAAAAAGATAATCACTCTTTCTAATCTCATCTGTAAGTCTTTTAGAGGCTTTTACTAAAAGTTCATCACCTATATCATGACCATAAAAATCATTAATATCTTTAAAACCATCAAAATCTAAAAATAAAAGTGCGATCTTCTTATCCTCTCTCTTTGCTTTTAGCATTTCATGAGTAATAATCTCATTAAACATAAATCTATTTGGCAAATTGGTAAGTACATCATGCCTAGCTCTATAGATGAGCTTTGCCTCATTATTTTTTAACTCTTTTTCTATCCTCTTTCTTTTGCTTATATCTCTAAAGACTGTATAATATACTATCTTACTTTCAAAATCAATGGCAGTTACAACCATCTCTATCCAAAATGTTGAACCATCAAGCCTTTTAGAGAGCCACTCTCCTCTATACACACCATCTTTTTTTGCTTTGGCAAATATATATGCCATTTTTGCCTTTGAGAGAGTACCATCTGGCTGATATTTTGGTGAGAGAGTTAAGGCACTTTGTCTTAAAAGCTCCCTCTTATTTTTTGCTCCAAACATCTTTATAGATGCTTCATTGCAATCTATAAACTTATCTTTGCTATCAAGAAAAATACCATCTTTTGATTTTTCAAAAAGAAGTTGAAAAACCTTTTTTTGATTTATTATCTCATTGTATTGTCTTAATAAATTGCTCTCATAATCATAGATAATTTTTTTTATTTTTTTTGCAATACCAACCATAACAAAACCAAACACAATAATCATAATCAAAGAGGCAAAAAGTATTATTTTTATATTTTCTTTCAATCTTTCTTTAACTAAATTATATTTATTTACTGTATCCTCTCTTATATCATCTACATAAAAACCTGCTCCAACGATCCATTTAAATTCAGATATGCTCTTTATATAAGAGATCTTTCTAGCTGGTTTATGAGTTGATGGATCATAAGATGCAATATAACTTATAAAGAAGCCATCTTTATTAAGCTTTGCTCCACTTATCATCTCCTTTATAATGTGCCTATGGTTTACAACAAGATTTATCCTATTTTTCCCTATAAGATCCTTTTTGATGTGATTTAGAGTATTGCCTTTAAAATCATATGCAAAGATATACCCTTTATTGCCATATCTATAACTTCTAATAATTTGCAAAGCTACCTTTTTTGCCTTTTTTATAATATCCTCTTCATAAAAAGCACTACCTATGTATATATTTAAAGGTTTATAAATTCTAAAATAGCCTATCTTCTTCTTCATCTGTGTTTCACCAGGCTTATACCAGTACCAACTCTCAAATGCCTCATCTCTATTTTGAAGAATTTTAATAGCCTTTTTAATGATTTTTGTTCCTGTTGCATCCTTTATATTGATAAGATTTTGACCCTCATATTTTGGATTGCTAGGCAATAAAACACAGGTACCATCCATAAAAAATATATAAAAATATCCACTTAAGTTATCAAAAAAGCGCATATCTCTAAGTCTATCTTTTATCATATTTACTATGAGATCTTTACTCTTGTTTTTATTTTGATTATAAATGTCATCTACAATCTTATAGGCAATATTGACAAGATTTTTAACATCTCTTCTTGACTCTTCAATGAGTATTTTTTTATTTGTCTCTATTTGGGAGGTAAGTTTTAATATTCTATCTTCAATTTCAATTTTTTTACTTTTTAACAACTCTACTTTATACTTGCTGATATCTTGTTTGTAAATATTGTTCCATCTATATATCAAAAATGTTGCTACTATTAGTACTATAAAAAATATAGCAATAAGAGGAATAAAGTATATCCATCTTATAAGTTTTTCATTATTTTTTTTATCTATATTCATTCACTACTCACTTCTAAAAAGTTCGGCTAATTATACTTAAAAATCTTTAAACCCAAATTTTGTAATAAGGTTTTAATATTGAATTGGATATTATAACAATTTATTATTGCAAATGAGGATTTTATATGGAAAAAGCAAAATATATATGGATGGATAGAGAGCTTATCCCTTGGGATAAGGCAAATGTTCATATACTTACTCATACACTCCACTATGGAAATGGGGTATTTGAAGGAACTAGAGCATATCAGACAGAAGATGGATTGGCGATATTTAGGTTGCAAGATCATACAAAAAGACTTTTAAACTCTGCAAAAATCACCATGATAGAGCCTCCATACACTCAAAAGGAGCTTGAGGATGCTCAAATTGAACTACTTAGAGCAAATGATTTTAAATCAAATGTTTATTTGAGACCTTTAATTTATCTTGGATATGGAGTGATGGGACTTTATCACATCAATGCTCCTGTCAATGTAGCTATTGCCGCTTGGGAGTGGGGTAGCTATCTTGGAGATGAGGGGCTTGAAAATGGCATAAGAGTAAAGATAAGCTCTTTTGCAAGAAACTCAGTCAAATCAACAATGGGTAAAGCAAAAGCAGTAGCAAACTATCTAAACTCTCAAATGGCAAAATTTGAGGCGATTGATTGTGGATATGAAGAGGCACTTTTATTAGATGATGAGGGATTTATTGCTGAAGGTAGCGGAGAGTGCTTTTTTATAGTTAAAGATGGTGTGCTTATAACTCCACCAAATGATAACTCACTTGAATCTATAACCCAAGATACCGTCTTAAAACTTGCACAAGACTTTGATATACCAATTCAAAGAAGAAGAATTACTAGAGATGAAGTTTTTGTAGCAGATGAGGCCTTTTTTACAGGAACTGCAGCAGAGCTTACACCAGTAAAAGAGGTAGATGCTAGAGTTATAGGCAATGGTAAAAGAGGAGAGATAACAAAAAAATTACAAGATGCATACTTTGATGTAGTCTATGGAAGAGATGAAAAATATAGATATATGCTAACATATATATAAGCTGAGAGCTGAGAGCTTTAAACAATTATAAAGGAAATAGATGCCAGCAGATTTAAATGATTATTTCAATAAAAATAATAAAAAAAGGGGTGATAATAACTCCTCAAATAGTGATTTTGAACCACCACAATTTTTTAAGGATTTAGGGAAAAAGGCAGGAGTTTTATATCTTCTTATAATTGTCATAGGGCTTCTTATCATAGCAAAACCATTTGTGGTGATAAACTCTGGTGAAGTGGGCATAAAAGCAACTGCAGGAAAATATGACCCAAAGGCTTTATCGCCAGGACTTCATTTTTTTATCCCATTTATTCAAGATGTTTTTGTAGTAGATACAAGAGTGCGAATCATAAACTATACAAACAATGAAGATCTATCTATCAAGGCTCCAAACTCTGGTATAAAGTATAAAAGTGCTATCTCTGTTTTGGATGCAAGAGGACTTCCTGTATCTATAGAGTTGACTGTACAATATAAATTAAAAGCTAAGAGTGCACCTCAAACGATAGCAACTTGGGGACTTTCATGGGAGGATAAGATAATCAATCCTGTAGTAAGAGATGTTACAAGAAATATAGTGGGAAAATATACCGCTGAAGAGCTACCTGTTAAAAGAAATGAGATTGCATCTCAAATAACAAGCAATATAAAAGAGAGGATAGATGCCCAGCCTGGTCAACCTGTGGAACTACTTGCTGTTCAACTTAGAAAGATAGTACTTCCTCAAAAGATAAAAGATCAAATTTTAAGGGTACAAATAGCAAAACAACAAGCCCAACAAGCAAGATATGAGGTAGAAAAGGCAAAACAAATTGCTCAAAAAAATGCAGCTTTAGCCCAAGGTGATGCAAATGCTAGGAAGATAAGAGCTAAAGGTCAAGCTGATGCGGTAAAGATAGAGGCTGATGCAAATGCTTATGCCAACAAAGAGTTAGGTAAGAGTGTTACTCCAAATCTTTTAAGGTTAAGACAGCTTGATGTTCAAGGTAAGTTTAATGAGGCTTTAAAGACAAATAAAGATGCTAAGATATTTTTAACTCCTGGTGGAGTAGTGCCAAATATCTGGCTAGATAGCAAGGATAAAGAGAGGTCAATATCAGTTGGAAATAGGTAAAATAGAAGAGATAGCAAGTAGAGTTGACTGGGATAAATCCCCTCTCATCCCTGCTATCGTTCAAGATGCTAAAACAAAGAAGGTTTTGATGTTAGCCTTTATGGATAGAGTTGCACTAAAGCTTACACTCTCTACTAAGATAGCCCACTACTTTAGCAGAAGTAAACAAAGAATCTGGAAAAAGGGTGAAACAAGCGGCAACATTCAAAAGGTAGAGGATATCTTTATAGATTGTGATAATGATACTATTTTGCTTTTAGTTGAACAAGTTGGAGGTGTGGCTTGTCATACTGGAAGGGAGAGTTGCTTTTTTACAAAACTTGAAAGTAGTGAAATTATCTCTAAGATAGATAGGAGTGCTACACAAAATTATAGTCTTATAGATAAATTATATCATACTATACAAGAGAGAAAAAGTAGCAGTCCTGATAAATCATATACTGCATCTTTGTATAAAAAGGGTGAAAATACAATACTTAAGAAGGTGATTGAAGAGTCTGGAGAGTTTTGTTTTGCTATAAAAGATAAAGATAGCAGTAGTATCATCTATGAAGCAGCTGATTTAACTTATCATGTGTTAGTTGCTCTAGCTTATAAAAATATTGACCCTGAGAGAGTTAAAAATGAGCTTAAAAGTAGATTTTCTCAAAGTGGCATAGAAGAGAAGAAGAGTAGAGCAAAGTAGGTAGATTTGGAGTTTTTAAGGCTATACTTTAAGCATCTTAGCTACTATGATTATATTGGACTTGGTGTAATAGGTATACTCTTTTTACTCCTTTTTATCCTATCTCTTATGCTTTTGTTTAAAAGGCCTCTTTTAGGATCTATTTTAACTATTTTATCTTTTTTAGTACTACCCTTTGGAGTTTATGGTGTTAAGATGCTTTTAGATAAGAGCATAAGAAAGAGTGCAATTCAAATTATAAAATTAAAACCATTACACTACTCCAAATCACTCCTTATAGAGGCTAAGATAAAAAATCTTTCAAGGATTGATTTTAAAACATGCTTAGTTCGTTTAGAAATTGTTAAAAAAAGCAACTTAAAGCTTAAAAATTTTTTATATAGATTAAAACCATTAAAAATCAAGTCGATATATTTAAACAAAACAATTAAGAGAGGAAGTGTTTATACTCTTAAAAAGATTTTAGATAACATAGTCTATTTAGAAGATAGTAATATATCAGCAAAGATCAACTGTTACTAAAGGATAAAGATGACCTATTTTACCATACTACATTGGATAACACTATTAATTTTTTTACTACTATTTGTATTACTTGTTATTATCTCAAAAAAAGAGAGCAATCCAAAAATATTTTGGTCAATGGTTTTCTCCTCTTTTTTAGTAACTAGTATGCTTGCAATTTTCTCTATGTTTGTACTAGATAAATATACAAAAAAGGGTAAACTTATCAATATAACTCACAAAAGAGTACTTTTAAATGAGACTATTGTCTTTTTTGGTCAAGTTCAAAATATTGGAAGATTTAAGATAGGCAGATGTAAACTCGAAGTAAAAATTGCAAATAATGCACTCAATTTAAATAATATAACCGGCAAAACTTTTTATGCTCCTCGCTCTGGTCTTGGTTCACTCTTTACAAATAAAAAAGAGAGGCCATCTACAGTTGTTGAGGATTTTGTTATAGCAAAAGATTTAAATCCAGGTGAAGTTAGAAACTTTAGTGCAACTATGCCATACCCTCCATATTTTCAAAAAGCAGACATAAGATATAAGCTTTATTGCCATTGATTAGTGATTAGTGATTGGTAAACTTATCTTAGCCTTAAATCCTTACTCAATAAAATAATTCCCATCAAAACTTACCAATGAGTAGTTTCTATCATACCCTATAGCTTCCTTGAGTGCCTCAATACTTAAAAAAGTAAGACTGTCTGCTCCCATGTAGTCTCTTATTTCATCTTTTGTCTTATTTGCACTCATAAGCTCTTTAAAACTTGGTGTATCTATACCATACTTACAAGGATATTTTATCTCTGGAGCTGCTATCATCATATGAACCTCTTTTGCTCCTGACTCTCTTAACATCTTTACTATCTGTTTAGAGGTAGTTCCTCTTACTAAAGAGTCATCTAAAACAATCACTCTTTTGCCATCTATCTTCTCTTTTATTGGTGATAGTTTTAATTTTACTTTCATATCTCTAAGCTCTTGAGTAGGCTCAATAAAAGTTCTTCCTACATAGTGATTTCTTACAATTGCTAATTCAAAAGGAATACCACTTTTTTTAGAGTACCCTAAGGCTGCAGCTACTCCACTATCTGGAACTGGCACAACCATATCTGCCTCTATATGTGCTGCCTCATTTGCTAAAGCCCACCCAATTCTACCTCTTACTTTATAGACACTTTTTCTATCTATCACACTATCTGGTCTAGCAAAATAGATATACTCAAATGCACAAGGTCTATAATCACTCTTATATAGCTGAATAGATTCCATCTTGTTAGGCAACTCTTTATCAAATATAAGCATTTCACCCGGTCTTATATCTCGTATAAACTTTGCCTTTACAAGATCAAATGCACAAGTTTCACTTGCTACTATATATCCACCATTTTCAAGCTTTCCAAGAGATAGCGGTCTTACTCCATATCTATCTCTTATGACAAACATTTTACTCCTACTTTGGATAATAAAGCAGTATGCACCCTTTATCTTATCTAGTGCCTCAATAATTCTATCTTTTAAATGCTCCTTTTGACTTCTTGCTATCAAATGGACAACATTTTCTGTATCCATAGAAGTTGCAAATATAGCTCCCTCTTTTATAAGCTCTTTTCGTACCTCATTTTTATTTATTAAGTTTCCGTTGTGCACTATTGATATTTCACCCAAAGAGTATCTAGCAAAAATGGGCTGTGCATCTAGTATGGAGTCATGACCAGCAGTAGAGTATCTATTATGACCTATTGCCATATCGCCTCTTAGTATATCCAATGAGTTATCATCAAATACTTCAGTTACTAAACCTCTACTCTTTATAGTTTTTATATGCTCTCCATCACTAGCACTTATGCCAGTAGCTTCTTGCCCTCTATGCTGCATAGCAAAAAGGGCATAGTAAGCTATTTTGGAGGCATTTTCATCACCATACACTCCTACTACTGCACACATCTTAAAGCCCTAAACAATCATTTATACTATATAGCTTTGGCTCTTTATCTTTTATCCATTTAGCAGCTCTTATGGCACCTTTTGCAAAAGTATCTCTACTAGTTGCTGTGTGGTTTAATTCAATAAACTCGCCATCATTATAAAATCCCACAGTATGTCGTCCTACTATATCGCCCCCTCTTAATGCCATGATAGCTATCTCATCTTTATCTCTTTCACCTATATTGCCATTTCTACCACTTACTCTAACCTCATCAAGTATCAGCCCTCTAGCATTAGCTACACTTTCACCCAAAGTCAAAGCAGTTCCACTTGGAGCATCTTTTTTATATCTGTGGTGCATTTCAACTATCTCTACATCAAAATCACTAAGTGCCTCTGAGGCTAAGTATGCTAACTTATTAAGCACCGCAACACCCAAAGACATATTGGTTGAATAAAGCACAGGTGAGAGTTTGCTTAACTCCTTTATAAGATTGTGCTGATGAGGATTTAATCCTGTTGTGCCTATAACAAGTGGTCTTTGTATCTCATTTATAGCACACTCTACTAACGACTGTGTTCCTGCTGGTAGAGTAAAGTCTATAACTACATCAGAATTTTCCAAAAGTGTTTTGGTATCATTTGTTACCAAAACTCCTTTTGGCACTTCAAAACTAAACTCCTCTATCGCATGTAAAACCTCTATCTTAGCCTTTGTATCATTTTTTAAATTTTCTATCAAGAGTTTTCCAACCCTTCCGGTAGATCCGTGAATTCCTACTTTTATCAATTTACTCTCCTAAAGAATCAACATAAGATATAGCTTTTATAGCAGCAGTTGCTCCATCACCTGCTGCACAGACTACCTGTTTTGGAGCCTCAATACGAATATCACCTGCTGCAAATAGACCCTCAACTGATGTTCTCATGGAGAGATCTACTACAACCTCACCCCACTTATTTACATCACAAAGATATGATCCATCACCCTGTTTTAAAACTGAATTATTTACATTCATTCCGACAAATACAAAAATCCCCGGAACTTTTATATCTCTTTCATTACCCTTTTTATCAGTAACTAAAACACCCTCAACTCCCATAGCATTACCATATACCTCTTTTACTACCGAGTTTAAAACAAGTTCAATATTTTCACTCTCTCTTACCCTTTTTATTGTTGCTGGACTTGCTCTAAAAGCATCTCTTCTATGTATAAGATATACTTTTGAGCAAATTTTAGAAAGATATAAAGCCTCCTCCAAAGCTGTATCACCCCCTCCTAAAACTGCTACCTCTTTATCTTTATAAAAAAATCCATCACAAGTAGCACAAGTACTTACACCTTTACCAAAAAATTCATCCTCACCCTTAAATCCAGCTCTTCTTGGAGTGCTTCCAGTGCAGACTATAACACTTTTAGCATCTACCTCTTCACCACCAGCTAAAAAGACTTTGAAACTTTTATCGCTATTTAAACTAACTCTTGTAACCTCTTTCATCTCATGCCTTAAGCCATACTTCATGCACTGTTCTGGCCAACTTTGCATAAGATCCATTCCTGAAATCTCCCCTGAAACTCCAGGATAATTTTCTATCTCACTACTTTGAGTGATTTGACCTCCTGGCATACCCTTTTCAAACATCACCACATCTTTTAAACCACCTCTTGTGGCATAAAGTCCAGCAGTAAGACCAGCAGGTCCTCCACCAATAATTGCCAAATCTAACATTTTTTATCCTTGCATCAATTTTTAATTTTTAATTGTCTCTATCATGCTATCTTGTTTGTATCTATTTTTTTTAACTCTTTTTATGATAAAAAGTGATGGTACTATATAGATATTAAATCTCTGTATAAAAGAGAGAAGTTGATTTATACCTGCTGTTAAATATATCACCCTTTTACTATTTTTAAATCTCTTTTGATATATATCTATGGCTAAAATTTTATATCTATTTTTTACTTTTTGTACTAAATTTTTAAGATTGTCTTTATGGGAACTATATAAAATGACTACATATTTTTTCTCTTTGGGTTTGAATATATCTTTTTTTTCATAAAATATCCATTTGTCAAAATCGATAAATTTAAACTCTGCAAATTTATAGTTGAAGTATGCATATGCACTTGCTATCATTAATGCACCAAAAAATGATGCAAAGAGATAGTTAAGGGAGAAAAATTTTCTCCCTTTTTTTAAGCCCATTTTTATAAAAGGGCATCCAATTTTTCAGCAATCACTTGCTTACCTGCTGCTCCTACCATTTGATCTACAAGATGACCATCTTTAAAGAAAAGAATTGTAGGGATAGATCTAATTCCATACTGAATGGCAATATCTTGCTCTTCATCAGTATTTACCTTGCAAATCTTAGCCTTGCCATCATAATCATTTGCCAACTCTTCGATAACTGGAGCTATCATTCTACAAGGTCCACACCATGGAGCCCAAAAATCAACCAAAGTTACACCCTCTTTTATAGTGTCGTTAAAATTAGATGCATTAAGTTCTAAATATTTTCCCATTATAATCTCCTTAAATTTTAAGTGTTATTACACTTTGAAGTGATATTATACTATCTTTTCTTTAAAATCCGATATAATATCAAAAGTCAGTTTGTAAGATAAGAGGGATTTTAA
Organism: Campylobacterales bacterium; assembly: GCA_027038235.1. GTDB lineage: Bacteria > Campylobacterota > Campylobacteria > Campylobacterales > JALSKU01 > JALSKU01. Next base: position 32,857 of record JALVXV010000116.1, read on the forward strand.
TGTTTATATCTGATATTTTATCTGCTAGTATAAAACCAAATTTGCAATCTATTGAAAAGAGTATCAATAAAATTTTGGGTGAAATAAAGAGCTTCAATCCAAAAACTTCTCCCCAAAAGATTGAGGACTTTTTTCAAAAAGTGGTAGAACAAGCAGATAAATCTTTAGGGCAAAATAGCACAAAAAATATCAAAGATTTGCAAAATATATTAAATGAACTAAAAGATTTAGATTTTTATAAAAGCGATCCCAAAGCACTAAATAATTTAAAAGAAAAATTATCAACTTTGATAAAAAATCAACCCTCTACTTCATCTTTGACAACTTCACATAAAAAGATTTTACGAAATTTATACCACAAAGCAGCTACACTTATAGAACCTAAAAAAGAGAATCCAAAAATAAAAGAGTTTATACAAAATATAAAGACTATTTTAGAGGATGATTTAGCTCAAAAAGATATATCACCTAAGCTAAAAGATCTTCAAAATAGTTTTAATAAGCTAAAAGAGAGTCTATTAGATTCAACTAACTTAAAAAGCTCTATATCAAATCCTATTGGCTCAAAAGAGAGTCTATCAAACATAGTAAACATAAAAGAGACTTTAAAAACAATGCAACAAGAGATAAGCTCTCTTTTTAGCTCTTCGCCCAAGATAAAAAAGGAGTATAAAGAGTTTGGTACTTTGATAAAAGATACGATTTCAAATATAAAAACAGGCAAAATAAAGCTTTTAAACCAAAGACAAATGATAAAAAATATAGGAAATATTACAAAAAATATAGACATTGTTTTAACTCGTCTGCCAAATGATAAAAAATTTGAACCCATAAAAGAGGAGTTGTCAAAATTTGTTAAAAATATAAATGAGATAGATTTAAAAGCCAATATAAAAAATAGTGGCACAATTTATGAATCAAAAATAGCTCAACAAATTGATGATAAAACCCTATCTTCACAAGTAGCAAAAAATGATGCAAAAGGTATTTTGCTCTCTTTAAAAAGTGATGCTAATATCTTAAAAAACCCTACCTTGCAAAATGCTATAGATAATGCACTTTCACAAATAAATGCTATCCAAGCCAATGCTCTATTGGGACAAAATTTTGCCTCATATATTCCATTTGCTTGGGAGAGTTTAAAAGATGGACATTTTACCATCTCAAAATTAAAAAAAGAGGATGGCTTTAGTTGCAAAATAGAGCTTGATTTGGAAAATTATGATAAAGTTGATATACTTATGCTTTTTCATAAAGAGTTACTATCTATCAAGATAGATACAGAGAATCAAGAGTTTAAAAATCTACTACAAAAAGAGTATATAAATTTGCAAAACTCTTTAGATAAGTTGGGTTTTCAAACAACTATATTTTTTGCAAAAAAGCAGCAAAAAGGCTACTTAGCTGGAGAAAATTTTAACAATACACTAGATATGGATATAAAAGCATGAACAAGAAAAAAGCTGTAGCACTAAAGTATGACAAAGAGAAAAATAGTGCCCCTAAAGTTACTGCAAAAGGTGAGGGAGAGATAGCTAAAAATATATTAAAAGCTGCAAAAGAGCATGATATACCAATACAGGAGGATAAAGACTTAGTAGAGATGCTAAGCAAAATAGAGCTTGATAAGGAGATACCTCCAAATCTATACAAAGCTGTCGCAGAGGTTTTTTCATTTATCTATAAACACTCTAAATTAAAGTAATATTTTCTAAAAGTTCAATATCTCCTTCTCTTATAATAAGTGCATCTATGACTATCTCAGTATCAATTTTGTTTTTTAACATATAATAATCAACTGTTTTTAGGATTTTATCCAATTTTTTAGGAGTTATGGCATATATTGGATCAAAATTTTTGCCAGATTTTACCTCAATAAAGTGTAAAACTCTATTTTTTTTAGCAATGATATCAATTTCACCAAATTTTGAGTAGAAGTTTCTCTTAACTATTTCAAAGCCTAACCCCTTTAAATATTTTATAGCCCTATCTTCGGCTAAATTGCCTACTGCTCTACTCATTTTCGTAATTTGTAACTCCAAAATTGGTATCTGCTTTTTCTATATCCACTTTAACAGATTTAAACCTTGCACTCTTAGTAAGCTCATCACTTTCATCTCCAAAAAGGTAGTTTATATTGCTTTTAGCATGATGAAAACTACAAAAAAGAGTTCCTTTTTTCAATTTTTTTGTCATCTTTATCTTTAGAGGTGATGTCTTGCCATATTTAGAAGATAGTATCACTCTATCTACACCCTTAAAAAACTCTTCATCATCTTTGCTTACATGAAGAATATCTTCAGCATATCTCTTTAAAAGAGTTGGTGAGTGTTTTGTTTGAGATGCATTATTATATTGTGCTATTACCCTACCTGTACTTAGATAAAAGCCACCTCTTTTTTTTCTATAAAGCTCCTCAACCATTCCTCTTAAAAAATATCTCCTATAACTTAAGTGTGCCTTTTTGTCATATGTTCTAAAGCTATCTTTATGCAATCTCTTAGTTTCATCTATACCTATAGGCCACTGAAGTCCTTGAAGTCTATTTTGTTTAAGCCTATCATAATCAGCCCCTTTAAATCTCTCATTTGCCACCTCCCTTACTTCATCCCATATCTCTTTGGAAGAGTTGTATAAAAAATTTTTATTAAATTGATTTGCTATAGATACTATTACCTCCCAATCATCAGGCAGATCACTATTTACCAAAGGTGATGAGAGATGCAATCTTCTTTCAGCATTTATATAAACTCCCTCTTTTTCATATGCACTTTTGACTCCAAAAATAATATCAGCATATTTTGTTGTCTCTACATCAAAAAGCTCCATCACCATGATAAATTCAAGCTCTTGAAGTGCATCTTTTATTCTGTTTTGATTTGGATGGATATGGGCTATATCTTCACCCATATTTAAAAGTGCTTTTACTTTTCCATCGCACATATCATTTATCAAATCAGGAGTTTTTTTACCTTCTCTATCAGGAGTTTTGTAATCAGGCAAAAAATAGGGCAGACACCCCATATCACAAACTCCCTGGACATTATTTTGTCCACGAAGAGGTATAAGTCCCTTGCCAACTCCACCAATATTGCCTGTAATAACTGCTAAATTACATATAGCCTCAACTGCATACGAACCGTCAATATGCTCCGTAACTCCAAGTCCCCAAAGTATGATAGATCTACTTTTTGCATACTCTCTTGCAACTCTTTTTATAAGTTTACTTAAGTGTTCATACCCTTTGATATTTAAAAAAAAGTCTGGGTTAGCATAGGGGTCATTTAATATCTTTTTTTTATACTCTTCAAATCCCACCACTCTTTCTTTGATAAACTCTTTATCTTCCAAACCTTCAAAGAGTATAACAAAACTCATCATATTAAGCACCAATAAATTACTCTCATGTGGCAAAGTTACATCATATGTCGCACTTGCACTTATATGGGTCTCTCTTATATCAAAAACTGCTACTTTTTTACCATTTTTAAGTGCATTAGTTACTCTAGTTGCAGCTATGGGATGGGCATTGGTTGTATTGGAGCCAAATATCATGATAAATTCAGTAGCCTCTATATCATCAAAGGGATTGGTAGCAGCACCTTCTCCTATAACCTCTCTCATGCCTTTTAGGCTAGGAGCATGGCACACTCTGGCACAATTATCTATATGGGGACTTAGTATAACTTCTCTGATAAATTTTTGAAAGATATAGCCACTCTCACAACTACTTCTAGCTCCACCTATGCCGACTATGCTATCACTTCCATATAGATCTCTAATTCGCCCAAGTTTCCAAGCTGCTATCTTATATGCTAACTCTAAAGATGGATATATAAACTCCTCATCTTCCTTTATAGGCTTTTTTAGTGCCTCTTTTATCTCCTTTGGAAAATAGAGCTCATTTTTATATAAAAAATTTTTTCTTATTTTAACTGATGGAAGTCTCATTTTTGAATGTACAAAATCCCAACCAGATTTACCTTTGATACAGAGTTTTCCTCTGCTTATGGTCGCCTCTTTTTTTGCATAAATTTTTTGTATAGTATTATCTTTTACAATGCCGGTTATCTCACACCCTACCCCACAATAAGTACAAACAGAGTCTATCTCTTTTATGCTCAATCTTCAATCCTGATCATTGCTGGAGGCTCTTTGACAAAATCAAGTGTTTCTATATGTTTTAATGCATCTTTTATCTTTGATTCTTTGCATTTATGAGTTGAAAAAAGAAGTGTAGTTCTTTCTTGATTTTTTGATGATTTTTGCAAAAAACTATCTATTGATATGCCAAATTTTGCAAATATTGCTGAAGTCTTACTCAAAACTCCAATCTCATCAACTACACTCATTCTCACATAGTATTCGCTCTTGATATCATCACTACAAACCAAACTCAAATCATCAAAACTTATAAGCTTTTTAAAGCCTAGCATAGGTGAGGCATCACCTCTTGCAATGGATATAATATCTGACACTACGGCACTAGCAGTAGCATCTCCACCTGCTCCTGCTCCATAGTATAGTGTCTCACCTACAAAATCACCCACTACACTTATGCCATTCATAACACCATCAACTTTTGCTATCATTTGCTCTTTTTTGATAAGTGCTGGATGAACTCTAAGTTCAACTTTGCCTTTTAATTTTTTTGCAATTGCTAAGAGCTTGATATTGTATCCAAACTCTTTTGCAAAAAATATATCCTCTTTTGTAATACCCTCTATTCCCTCTATGAGTATATCTTCAGGTTTTGCATCTATACCATAAGCAATAGAAGCAAGTATTAAAAGCTTATGACTTGCATCAAATCCACCTATATCAAATGTAGGATCAGCTTCAGCATAGCCTAACTCTTGAGCCTCTTTTAAAACTTCATCAAAGCTTACTCCATCATTTATCATCTTTGTAAGCATATAGTTGCAAGTTCCATTTAGTATCCCCTTTATTGAGAGTATTCTATTTGCACTTAAACCCTCTCTTAGAGCCTTGATGATGGGGATACCACCTGCAACACTTGCCTCAAAACCAAAACCCTTTCCATCTGCAAGTTGTTGTAATTCATATCTATGATATGCTAAAAGTGCTTTGTTTGCAGTAACTACAGATTTGCCTTTTTGTAGAGCTTTTTTTACTATTTTATATGCCTGTTCTACTCCACCAATAAGCTCTACAACTAGATCTATACTTTCATCTTCAAGTATATCATCTACATTATCACTTAAAACGATACCCAAATTTTGATGTTTTTTTATATCTCTTGCAACTCCAATAGATGGAACTATCTTTACCCCTGCCCTTGCTGATATAATCTTCTCATTCTCCTTTAAAATCTTAACAACACTACTTCCAACAGTGCCAAGACCCACAATTCCTACTTTTAACATCTTTTATCCTCTTTGTTTTTTAAAAAGCTAAGAGCCAAAAAAGCACTCAGCTCTAAGCTCTAAGCTCTAAGCCCTTTCTAAGATACTGCTTTATATTTCTAGCAGCTTGTCTTATTCGATTGTGATTTTCGATGAGTGCTATTCTTACATACTCATCTCCATGCTCTCCAAAACCAATACCCGGACTAACTGCCACTTTTGCCTCTTTTAAAAGTTGCTTTGAAAACTCCATACTTCCAAGCTCTCTTAAAGGCTCTGGGATTTTAGCCCATACAAACATAGTGGCATTTGGTTTTTCTATATGCCAATTTGCATTTGCAAAACTTTTTATCAAAACATCTCGTCTGCTTTTGTAGATTTGAGTGATCTCTTTGACACAATCTTGAGGAGCATTTAGTGCAACAGTAGCAGCTACTTGAATAGGGGTAAACATTCCATAATCAAACCAACTTTTTATCTTTTGTAAAGCTCCTATTAGTTTTGGATTGCCTACTACAAAGCCTACTCTCCATCCAGCCATATTGTAGCTTTTGCTTAGTGTAAAGCTCTCAACTGCTACCTCTTTTGCACCCTCTACCTCAAAAATAGAAGGGGTCTTATATCCATCATAGGTCAAATCAGCATAAGCTATATCGCTAAGTATATAAAATCTCTCCCTTTTAGCAATTTCAACCAATCTCTCATAAAAATCCTTTTTCACAGTTACAGTTGTTGGATTGTGAGGAAAGTTAACTACTAAAAACTTTGGCTTTGGCATTGATTCTTCTATACTATGCTTTAAACTTTCAAAAAATTTATCATAATCAAGCTCATACTTTTTATTATAAAAAAAGGGCATTTTTACAACATTACCACCAGCTATTATAAAAGCATGAGTATGTATAGGATAGGCTGGTTCTGGCACTATGGCTACATCTCCTGGGTTGGTAATAGCTTGAATGAGATGAACATACCCCTCTTTGCTACCCATAGTGGCTACTGCTTCTGTTTCAGGATCAAAAATAGCTCCATATCTCTTCTCATACCAATTGGTTATAGCAAGACGAAGTTTATATATGCCTTTGCTTACAGAGTAGCCATAATTTTTAGGTTTTTGGGCAGCCTCTATCAATTTTTCAACTATATGAGGAGGTGTAGGACCATCTGGATTGCCCATAGAGAAGTCTATGATATCCTCTCCAGCTCTTCTAGCTTTCATCTTTATCTCATTTATTTCAGCAAAAACATAATTTGGAAGTCTATTTATGGCATTAAATTGAATCTCTTCAAACATCTTTTATCCTTGTTAAAGTAATATTTATTTGCCGTATATTTTCAAGCCTGAACGGATATTGTTTAGAGTATATTTATCATCTATTGATATATATTTTGTATTTTTAGGAATGTTTAGCTTTAAACTTTTTTTTATCCCATCATTTGAGTAAACATGAAGTATTTTTAAAGCATGATCATAAAATACTATGTATGGATGCCAACTATTTGATGAAAAACTTATGATATGTAGTGTATGTAGTGTACCATCAAGCCCAAGCCAATAACTTTTTATAGGTCTATTAAGTCTATAGCTTGTATTGGGGGAGATCTTTTTAGATGCTATCTTTGCATTGGTTGTAGATATAAAATAGTGCCAGTTACTCCTATCCTCTTTTTTTATATCTGTGATAAAACATCCATATTTTTTTAACTCATCAGCTAGTACCACAGGGTCAACAAGATATTCAGTATTCATTTGAATTTCCCAAGAGAAGCTATCATCACTCTTTATAGCTCTTTTTGTAATATAAAAATTAAAGCCCATAGAGTTTAAAACATTATTTATAATCTTCAAAAAAAGTAGAGAGTTTCCTTGGGTTGTAAAAGTTATATTTATGGTATTTACTCTCTCAAGGTCAAGTTTTATAAAGCCATTTTTTTTCAATACTTTTAATAACTTTACTACCTTTATGCTACCATTGCTTCTATAATACTGTTTTTTATCCCCTAAAAGAATATTGATAATCTTTTTAGTACTATAAAAATTTTTCTCACCAACAAAACTCTTTATCTTCTCATCAATCATGCTACCAAACATAGCAGATGTTATAAAAATAAAGGATAAAACTATCTTTACCAATATTTTCCTTTGTTGAGCTTTGTAAACTCTTTTTTATCTATTTGGGTAATACTCCCATCTTTTACCAAAAATCTCATAGGACTTTTGCTACCAAAATCTAAAATCTCCCCTTTATAAAAAAGTTTAAGCTTTCCATGGCCTGTTGCAATAAGATAGGAGTCATCTATATCGATAGTTATGTTTGTATCTTTTAGATATGACCTTTTTTTATGATTTTTTAGCTCTATTATACCTATCCATATCTTACTTTTAGGTACAATTGTCAAAATATTTTTAAAGCTAGTGCTACTATTTTTATCATTTGAACTCTCTTTTTCTAACTGCAAAGATACCTTTTTTGTCTCATCTTTTGAAGAGTTTATATCACTATTTATAGCGGTATTACTCTCTTGTTCTTGTGTATCCTCACTACTTGCATTCTCCTCCATCAGATCCGAACTAGGTTGCAAATCTTTCTCTATACTTTCTTCCTCAACACTCTCTTGAGTAGTATTTGTTTCATCAACTTTAATGCCAGAGATATCCTGAGCCTCTTTAACAACTCTATTCTCATCCGAAGTTGCTTGACCTAATGAAGTATCTTGCCCCATATTCAAATAGAGTATATACAAAACCCCTGCACCAATCAAAAGAAAAAGTATCAAAAGTATGAATTTGGAAAATGTTTTAGTAGGAGGCTTTGGTGGCGGTATAAAAAACTCTTTTGTTTTATCCTTGCCATGCTCTTTTAAGTAGCTTAAAAACTTCTCTTTTTTATCACTAAGGTCAACTTTATACTCTCTTTCAAGTATTTTGATAAATCCAAGCCCCTTAGTCTTACTTAGCTTATCAAACTCTTCATTTTTTAAATACTCCAAATCCCTAACATTTAAAAGAGTCCTTTTTGAGACCTCTTTTAAATCCATCTTATCAAAAAAATTCACATCATCCATTAGCAATCCTATCACATATGATAGCCGAAGCAGCACTCACATTTAAAGAGTCAAACTCTCTGACCATATTTATCGTAATTTTCTCATCCATTTTTGAAACTATTTTATTTGGAATACCCTCTCCTTCACTACCCAAATATATAGCCTTTTTTTTACCAAATTTAATACCTCTTATATCTCTGCCATCAAGACTAGCACCATAAACTCTAAAATTTGCCATTTTTAACTCATTTAATAGATCTAGTGCATTTGGTTCTAGTACAATTGGCATACTCAACATTGCCCCTGCACTACTTCTAATAACTGGCTCCAATGAAAAGTTTTTTTGAGCAGTTATAATAACACCATCGACACCAAAAGCATATGCTGATCTTATGATAGCTCCTATATTACCAACATCAGTTATATTGTACAAAACCAATAAAAAATCACTGCTATCTTTGATCTCTTTAAAATTAGTAAAATCTATATCTTTAATAGCTAGTAAAAAGCCCTGGTGGTTGCCACCTTTTGCCATAGCCTGTGCTCTTTTAAAATCTACCCTTACTATCTTTTTTTCAAGATTTTTAAATCTATAAAAGAGCCTTTTATCTATCTCCTTTTGAAGATAAATCTCCTCAATAATTTCAGGAAAATTGTCTAAAATATATAAAGATATCTGCTTACCATACACTATCATCTAGTGATTTTATCAAAAAAATATTAAAAAGGCGATTAAATCGTAACTTGTGATTTGTAAATAATAATTTATAATATTTTAAACTCTTCACAACAAATCACGAATCACGAATCACTAATCACGAATCACTAATCACTAATCACGAGTTGTTCATATATCTCTTTTATGCTTTTGCCACTTATTTTGCTTAAAAGTTTTGCTTTTTGTTTTTTTGGAATTTCCAAAGAGATGATATCATTTTGAGTTATATTTGATACCTCTTTTTTTTCACCCTTGATTATGACTACCCACTCCCCTTTTGTATTCTCTTTTTCAAAAATTTTAGCAAGATTTAAAGCACTATCTTTATACCATTTTTGATGAAGTTTAGTGATCTCTTTTTGTACAAAAAGCTCTCTTTTAGGAGATAAGATTGCTATCTCATTTAAAAGTTGCCTTATCCTATGGGGAGCCTCATAGAGTATAGTGTTGTAGCTACCATTTAATATATCATTTAAAAGCAATTTTCTCTCTTTGGCTTTATGTGGCAAAAATCCAAAAAATAAAAACTCTTTTTGTATAAATCCACTTGCCGCATAAGCTGTAACTGCAGCATTTGCACCAGGCAAAACTTCATACTCTATATCATGCTCTTGAGCAAATTGTATGAGTTTTGCTCCAGGATCACTAATACAAGGCATTCCAGCATCGCTTAGATATACAACACTCTTTTTAAATATATCTATATCAATATTTTTTAGAAAACTATCCTCATTGTGGGAGTGCAAAGAGTAAAATTTCTCTATATTGCATTTAATAGAAAATCTCTCACCAAGAAGAGTTAAAAGCCTTTTTGTAACTCTTGTATCTTCACAAAAAAGTATATCAGCAGTTGAAAGAACTTCTAAAGCTCTAAAAGTTATATCTTGTATATTACCTATAGGGGTTGGAATAAGATAAAGCATAATTTAGGAGCTAAAAAGCTCCTTTGGAAGTTTTTATTTTAAGTTATATTTTTTCTTAAATTTTTCAACTCTACCTGTTGCATCGACTATCTTTTCACTGCCTGTAAAAAATGGATGGCAGACATTGCATATATCTATCCTTATCTCCTGTTTATTTGACATAGTAGTAAAGCTATTTCCACATGCACAAGTAACATTACACTCAACATACTCTGGATGAATACCCTTTTTCATTTCAATATTCCTTTAACTATTTTTTCCTCTGAAGTAAAAATGCAACAGACCCTCTAAAAGAGTCTGCTGCTATATAGGGGAGGGGAAGTGTAATTATATCAAAATAAATTTACAAAATCAAGACAAGACAAAACCAAAGATAGCAGTAATCAATATTATAACGATATCAAATAGATATTTTTTTATGGCAAACTGCCTAAAAAGCTCTTGAGAATTTATATCTTTTACTCTTGTTTTTTTAAATAGTTTATAGACTTTAAATGCTCCTATGATAATAGCAATTGAACTAAGGAGCATAAAATATACACTATAATTTGTATGAAATTTAAAAACTGCCAAAATAACAAAACCTGTAAATATCACTATGCTTAAGTTTAAGTAGTATAGTGGAGTAAAAAATTCAAATTTTTTAGTCATATTTATATACTCTTTACTACTTTTTACAACAAAAAAGCTAACAATCGCAAACAGTAATGTCAAAAATAGAAAAAATATATGTATCTGTATTGATAAGGAAACTAGCTCATCCATCCATTGATCCTACAAATTCTAAAAAAGCTTAAAAAGATCTCTTTTATTGATTTTCTTGACATTATACTTTTAAATTTTTATCTTGTCAATACTCTAATATCACCATTATTGGCTCCCTTGCTTTAAAATTTATCTAACTTTAACCGATATGGGTGTACAATAAATAAAAATAACTGCCACCAAGGAGGAAGTTATGAAAAGAAGCGGTTTTACAATGATAGAGCTTATTTTTGTTATTGTTATCATAGGAATATTGGCTGCTACTGCACTACCAAAATTTAATGGAGTAAAGGATAGAGCTAAAGTAAATAGCGAATTATCTGCTTTGGATGGCTTAAATACAGCTATAGTTGTAGAACAAGAGGGTAGATATGATGATTATGGTGATACTGAAGTAAATTGGTATAATTTGCCTGAAGATGATGTAAATGGTACCAATATCAAGACAAAATCAGCTAGAGTAGCACTATATAAAAGAGTTAATGATGAAAATAAAGTATTGTCAAAAATTGCTAAAAAAGTAAACTCACTAAAGATACAAGGTTTTTCACCTCTAAAAAGTGATGGTACTACAAGTTTTTATGCCCCACTCTACTATGATCCTGTGGTAATTACAGGAAAAGCTAGTGATCCAATAATTGGTGTAAAATATCCTACAGATCATGATGGTGATGATATACCAGGAAAACCTGATAAAAACGACTTTTGGGTATTTAATCCTTCACCTTTTGATTTAGAAATTTATAATAATGATGGCAACAATGTAAATACTGTAACAATAGAATCTGGCACTATAGGTTTAGTTGATGTAAATGGAACAAAACCGACAGTATTTTATAATTCTAATGGGATTAGCAAGATCTATTTTAGAGTCAAATCAGGAGATAGCATACTCTCATCACATAGATTTTATGGTATAGACAACTAAACGATGAATAGATCAGCCTTTACAATGATAGAGCTTATTTTTGTCATTGTTATCATAGGGATACTAGCCTCTATGGCACTACCTAAATTTGCAGGAATAAATGATAGAGCAAAGAAGGCTGCTGAGGTTGCAACTATGTCAGCAGTTGCAACTGCAATAGATGGAGCTCATGGAGAGTGGAGTATCAACGAGGGGGATTTTGTATGGGGAAACAATCAAGATAGCAATACCCATCCACTAAATAGTGTAGGATACCCCGATGATCTATCTGCAAATGGACAAACTTTTGGGGCTCTTTTAAGATCTGCAACAAATGCAGATAAATTTAAAAAGGTTTTTGATAAAAACAGTAGTGATTTTACATTCTCTATATTTACAGGACCTGCTTCTAATGCTGTAAATGGTGCAAATTATGATAGAGATGCTAAAAATAGCGACATTCCAGGAAAGCCTGATAAGAATGATTATTGGATCTATATCTCATATGCAAACCCAAATAAAACTTGCAAAGAGCTATACAGTAACAAAGTAGTTCACTCAGGAGATTTGATTCTTATAGATGTAGATGGAGTAACTTTAACAAAATATAGTGATATATCCATAACCTGCAACTAATCTAACAAAAATTACCACTCAAAAAATTAAGGGGTCGGGGCTAAACTTTTAACTTTTATCACAAAATTGCATTAGATATAAGAGCTAGCTTTCAAATATAAAAATATTTTTGATACAATAAACAAAAAAGAGTATGTAGAGTATATTTCAAAGGTAGCTTAGTGGAGTTATCTTTGAAATACAAAGCTCTAAGCTCTTAGCTTTTAAAACGAGAGGTTGCATGATGAGAAATGATGATGAGTTGATTTTTGAGATGGAAGATTATGCTTATTTGTATGAATGGTTTTTTGGAGTAATACTGGCAATGATCTTATTTTTACTTCTTTACTTTAACACAATACATGGAATTAATAAATCATTTGCTTATATAGCAATAATTTATACAGTAGTTTCTAGCATAAGAAAATTTTATGAATTTTTCATTGAAAAAAATAAAAACTATTTTTTTATAAACATAAAATAGAAAGAAGTAATAAAAAAATCAAAATAAAAATAAATGATATAAAGGAAATTTATAAAATTTCATCTATATATTTCTTATCTTTTAATGGCATAAAAAGACTAAATAAATTTAGAATAATTTTATCTATTGTATTATTTTCATGGCTTTTTATTCCGTCGCTATTATTATTAAATATAATATTATCAATTTATTATAAAAAAATAGCAATACAAAAAGTATTAGTTACCATAGGAAAAACTGATAATGAAGTGATAATAATTCCTATCCCATATCACGACAAAGAAAAATATGAAAAGTTAAGCAACTACTTCAAGGTCTATCTAAATACAGATATCAACAATTTACAAACAAAATATTTCATACCGCAAAAAGGATAAAACTTAACAGATGTACACTTTACAGAAAAATAGGCAAAAGAGTTTTTAAAAGATATTAAGGGGTCGGGGATAAACTTTTAGGTTTTGTTAGACATTTAAATTGCTTATCAATTCTAAACTTTTATCTATGCTCTCTTGTAAAAATTTATGCAAACCATTTTTATCATTTATTGCTTTTAAATATTCATCTCTATTTTCATTTTTTATTAATGGTGGAATTATATTATTTTGTATAGCTTGATAAGCCATTAAAAGTCTCCCAACTCTTCCATTACCATCTGCAAATGGATGTATCCTTTCAAATAATATGTGAAACTCTGCCATATCTTCTAAATTCATACTGTTACTTTTAAATCTATAAAGTAGATTTTCTATATCATTTGAAATCATATGAGGGGCTGATAATTTTATATCCACACCTTTAATATATCTTTCATCAAACCTATAAGCTCCTATAGGTTTAGTTATATACTCAGGTGCTACTTTTAGGGCATCTTCAAAGATAATAGCATGAATATCTTTTATAAAGCTGCTATCAATTATATTAGCAGGATTTTGTGATTCTCTAACTACCACATCATAGGCTTTTGCAAATCCTAAAATAATAAGTTGTTCTCCAAGTGACTTATG
>JALVXV010000117.1 GCA_027038235.1 Campylobacterales bacterium
AAAAAGGGATGTATAGTTGAAAAAATATGGTCTTGAAAAATTCAATAATTTGGTTGATGCTCTAAACTCGCTACCTACTGTAGGTAAAAAATCAGCTATGAGATATGCTTATCATATGGTACTAAAGGACTCTTTTTCGGCACTAAAGATAGCAAATGCAATTCAAGAGGCAGTAGCCTCTATAAAAGAGTGTCAAAGGTGTGGTGCATTGAGTGAAGATGAGATATGCTCAATCTGTGCTGATGAGTTAAGAGATGATACAAAGCTTTGTATAGTAGAAAATGCAAAAGATATTTTTATTCTTGAGGAGAGTACAGAGTTTGATGGGAGATACTTTGTGCTTAAATCATTAGAAGAGTTAGATATAAATAGACTTGAGAATGTTGTAAAAGATGGTATAGATGAGGTCATTTTTGCACTTACACCATCTATATCAAATGATGCTATTATTATTTTTTTGGAAGATAAGTTAAAAGAGTATGATTTAAAATTTACAAAAATTGCCCAAGGAGTACCTACAGGTATCAACTTTGAAAATGTAGATACCATCTCTTTAGCAAAAGCTTTAGAGCTTAGGGTAAAAGTTTAAAAGCCCTTTTCATATATTTTTCAATATCATCTTTTTTGTATCGATTGTCAAAAAATATATCAAATGCTAATACCGCTTGAAATAAAAGCATCTTAGAGCCATCTTTGTATGGCTTTTTATACTTTTTTGCCATTTTTAAAAAGGGTGTTTGTTTATTATATATCACATCTATACAATATTTTGTATCATTTATCAACTCTGTTAGTAGCTTCTTCTTAAGAGGAAGTGTATCATCTTTTAGACCAGCAGAGGTAGTATTGATAATGATATCAAATCTATCAACCTTAAAATCTTCCCAACTATATGCTCTAAAGCCACTTTTTATAAAGTACTCTATTCTAGGGTGAGATCTATTTAAGATAGTACATTTTATACCATTTGCTCTTAGGATATTTGCTATAGCTTTTGCAGTACCTCCAGCTCCCAATATAAGAGCTGATTTTATATCACTAAACTCTCTTATACTCTCATAAAAACCAGGAGCATCTGTATTGTATCCTATGAGTTTATCATCTCTTTTTATAACTGTATTGATAGCTTTTATCTCATTTGCTATACCCCTTATCTCATCACACTGAGTAAAAGCTACCTCTTTAAAAGGTACTGTTATATTTGCTCCATCAAATTTATTATTAAAAAATGTATCTCTAAAAGTGTTGCCATCTTTTAAATGAGTTCTTATGTAGCAACCATCTATACCAAGAGAGTTTAGAGTAAAATTGTGCAAAAGTGGCGAGATGGAGTGTGATATTGGATCTCCAAAAATTGTAAAAAGTTTATTCACTTAAATCATCCAATGAACTCATAAGGGCTTGGAGTTTATTTTGTACCTCAAGATACTCAAGCTCTTGTTTGCTATCAGCTACTATACCAGCACCTGCTTGAAAGACTATCTTTTCATCATCAAGATATGAAGTTCGTATTACAATACAGCTATCTAAGTTGCCATCAAAACCAAAATAGCCAATCACTCCACTATAGTATCCTCTTTTTAATCCCTCATACTTTGCAATAAGCTCCATTGCTCTTATCTTTGGAGTTCCAGTCATTGTCCCAGCAGTAAAGGTTGCACGAAAGAGATCAAACATATCATACTTTGTATCTAAAATCCCCTCAACATCACTTACCATGTGCATAACATGAGAGTACTTTTCTACCCTCATCATATCTTTTACCTTGATAGTTCCTGGTTTTGCTACTTTGCCTACATCATTTCTACCTAGATCTACAAGCATCAAGTGTTCAGCTTTTTCCTTTTCATCATTTAGCATATCTTTTTCAAGCTCTAAATCCCTTTCAAAACTCCCACCTCTTTTTCTAGTTCCTGCAATAGGTCTTAAAAGAATATGCCCCTCTTTTAGAGCAACCATTACTTCAGGTGAACTTCCAATAATGGAAAAATCCTTATAATCAAGAAGATACATATAGGGTGAGGGATTTTTGCTTCGTAAAACTCTATAGAAACTCAATTTATCTATATTTGCATATTGGGTGTATCTATTTGATAAAACTATTTGGAAAATATCTCCACTTTTTATCATCTCTTTTGAATTTTGTACCATATCAAAAAATCGCTCTTTTGAAAATTCAAATTTACCCTTTGTTTTATCAATCTTGCTCTTTTTTATCTCAAATGGTCTATAAGGCTCAAAAAGTGCATTTGTAATCTTTTCAAAATGTTTAGATCTATCTTTTATCTCACTTATGATAGTAAGCTTATTTGTCTTGTGTGAAAAGGCTATGGTGATTTTGGGTCTAATTAGTTCAAGATCTGGCATATTTAGTTCATCTTTTAGGCTAGACATACTCTCTTTGAGTTTTGGCTCAAAAGTTTTGCCCATATCATACCCAATATATCCAATAAAACCATCAACAAAGCCGACATTTGCCTCTTTTGATAATTTTTTATACTTTTTTTGATCAATTTTTTGATAATACTTTTTTAAAAAATCAAGAGGATTTTCCTCTACTATATTTCTCTTTCCATCTTCGTCAATATAAAAGCTTTTATCCCCCTCTTTTATAACCTTTTCTCTTGCTCCTATAATGATAAAAGAGAAGTTGCCCTCACTTGTATTTATGGCACTCTCAAAAAATAGTGTTATCTCATCAGGATAGATATCTTTTATCCTTTTGTATATCGCAATGGGTGCTAATTGATCAAATAAAATAGTTTTAAACTCAACCATATATCTACTTTATCACATATATAAAAGCAGCTTTATTTATCACTCTTTTTATCTTTGCTAGACTTGCCTTGGCAGATTTTTTACTACTATATGGACCTATTAAAATCTTTGTAGCACTTTTTCCAGAGATTTTCAACTTGTAAAGTTTATAGGAGTATCCTGCCTTTGCTATCTTTTTTAAATATTTTTTTTCTGGCTTTGTTTTAAATGTTACTCCAACTTGTATATATATCTTTTTTGCTGCATAGGACTTTTTTATATG
>JALVXV010000118.1 GCA_027038235.1 Campylobacterales bacterium
CATTTTTATCTATATATAAAGATGGCAAATATCTCTCCTCAGTTTCGCTAGAGTCTCTTGAAGAGATAGCCAAGCAGATGCAAACAAAGCTATCAGAGCCTTTAACCACTCAAACATTAAGAGATCTTCTTAAAGAGAAGGGATTAGATAGGAGAAAATATGATGAAAATGAAGAGGCTTTATATGAGGCTTTATATGCAATATTTTCAGATATATTTTTGAAGATAAATAATGTTGCTATGCACAATCGAAGTATCTTTGGATATGATAGCATTGAGAGAATGTTTGTAAGTAGTGTTGATGGCAGGATTGTAGGTTTAAAAGAGTTTTTAAAAAATTTAGGTTTTAACAAGACTGATCTATGGGACTTTGATCTTTTCAAACAAAAAAGTAGTGAGAACTTTTTAGAGCATATTGTAGCTTCATATATCTTTTATAAAAAGAGTAACAATGACAATAGCTACAATTTGACCTTTTCAGAGAGAAAAAAGCCATTTTTCAAAACAAAAGTTGGAAGTTTTATGCTCTTTTTGATATTTAGTATCCTTCTGTTTGGTTCATATCCAATATATCTATATTTGCAAAATGAAAACTTCTTAAAAAAGAGAGATATGCTACAAATGCAATATGATAAACTAAGAAGAAAGACAAAAGATATAAAGCAAAATATTGAAAAAAATAAGTTTCTTATTAGAAAATTAAATCAAGAGATAAAGATCCAAAAATCAAAACTTTCAAATCTTGATAAGAGTATTGATGAGCTTATAAGGCTAACCTCATTAGAAAAAAAGAGTTACAAAACTATACTCTTACTTGATAAATATCTAAAAAAATATGATCTCTCTCTAAGTAGTTTTGTACAAAAAGGTAATAATCATATTGTTTTAGATATAATTGCTAAATACAATAAAAGAGATGCAATAGCAAAATTTATGAAAGATATAATACAAATAGGATTTATTGAGGTGTCAACAAAAGAGATAAAATTAGACCAAGACTACTATATAAGTAAAATTGAGATGAGAAAATGATGGGTATATTTAAAAAACTTGATTCATATCTAAATAGGCTACCTAAAAGTCAAATGGTAATGCTCTATCTTATGGTGCTATTTGTTGGTATATCTTTAGTGTATAATCTCGTTCCGGATATGATTGAAAAAAGAGATCTATTGGAGGATGAAGTTATCACCTTGCAAAGAAATATAAACAGAAGTTCTACTTTGAGATTGAAAAGAGCTTTGGAAAATAATAGGAAGATTTTATTGCAAAAAAAGGAGGAGTTTAAGAGATTAAAAGCCCAAACTTCACTTGTACTCTCAAAACTTTACTCTTTAAAATTTGCATTTTTTGATGAGAAAGAGTGGATAAATACTCTTGATAAGATACTCAACAGATCAGTTGTTTACAATATAAAGATAAAGTATGTTAAAAATAGCAATACTAATATAACCAAGCAGACATCAACACTTGTTAAAAAGAAAAAAAATATTACTATCGAAGCAGAGGGGAGTTTTGCAGATATGGTAAGATATATAAATTATATTGAGAGTTTACCAGTGCTATTAAGACTAAATACTCTTAGACTATATGGCTATGATGGAAAGGTGAATGCTTTGATGATGCTTGATGCCTATGGAGTAGGAATATGAGATATATATTTTATACTTTACTTTTATGTGTTGCTCTATCAGCTTTCTCATTTAAGCAGATTGAGACTAAGATAGATATATTAAAAAATAGAAAAGATATCAATTTTAAAGATATAGATGTACCATATGATCCCTTTTTCAAGACTAAAAATATTATCTCTTTGAAAAAGAAGAGAGCACCAAATATAACTCCTCACAAAGTTAGACTTGTACTCTTAAGTGTACTAAATAAGAGAGCTTTTATAAACAATAGATGGTATAAAGTAGGTGATAGAGTATATGGTTTTAAGGTGGCAAAAATTTATATAAATAGAGTTGTTTTGAAAAAAAATCAAAAAAAGATGATTTTAAATATTAGACGAAAAAGAAAAATTTTAAATATTGTGGAGAAGTAAGATGAAAATGATCTATAAACTGTTACTATCTTTAAGTGTAGTTACTACACTCTCTTGGGCAACTTGTGAAAATAAACTCTTCTCTTTTAGTGTTGCAAATTCAAATGTAACACAATTAACTATAAAAGATATACTTGATAATATTGCTGAGAGTTGCTCAATGAGTATCATTTATGATGATAGGGAGGCGAAGGAGAAAACATCAAAAGCAATTTCAAACCTCAATATCAAAAATTATACTCTTGAGGAGTTATTGCATATTCTCTTAACAGATAACAACCTATTTTACAATTTGCAAAATGATGTTTTAAAAATTTCCTATCTTAAGACCAAATCTTTTTATATAGATTATGTTAGTTTTACAACTAGAAAAAGTACCACCAATAAAGTTATCAAAACTGGTAGTGCCAATAGCAATAGTGGAAGTGATTCAACTACTATGGATTTTACTTCTGAGTTTAAATTTTGGAGTAAAATTCAAAATGAGTTAAGCTCTATTTTACAAAGAGAGAGTGAAACAGGAGCAAACTCAATGCCGCCTCTTGTAAACCAAGATGCTGGTATCATTACAGTAACAGGAACATATAAGCAGTTAAAGGCAATAGAAAACTATATCAATATCATAACCAAAAGGATGCATAAGCAGATATTAATCGAGGCTAAAATTATAGAGGTTCAGTTCAATAAAAATAGATCTACCGGTATTGATTGGAGCCAATTTCAACTAGGCTTAAATGGAAGTTCAGATGCTCTTCGCTCAAGAACAGATGGGATCTTGACCAATAGTTTAAAAACTCCAAACTATCTCATCGGATATAGCTTTTCAATGAGTGGACTTATGAACTTTTTAAAGACCCAAGGTGATGTCAAGATAGTATCCAATCCAAAGATCATGACACTAAATAATCAACCAGCAGTTATCAATGTAGGAACTGAGATAAACTATAGATATGATAGTGG
>JALVXV010000119.1 GCA_027038235.1 Campylobacterales bacterium
CAAGTATCATAAACTTAATAAGTGGATTTTCTTGAAGTTGTCCCCACTCACCTTTCATAGTAAGTAGCATATTGATAGCACTTCCCCAAGATGGAAGGATAAGAACAACTGAGAAAATTGAACCCATGGTTTGCACCCAATCAGGAACAGTAGAGTAAAGTAGATGGTGGCCACCTGCCCAAAGATATACAAACATCAAGCCCCAAAATGAAAGAAGTGAAAGTTTGTAAGAAAATATAGGTTGACCTGACTCTTTAGGCAAAAAGTAGTATATCATAGCAATAATAGGTACTGTAAAAACAAATGCAACAGCATTATGTCCATACCACCATTGAACCATAGCATCATTACTTCCTGCATACATTGAAACTGACTTCATCAAGCTTCCGACATGTGCTACAAAATATGTAGGTACCTCCATATTGTTAAATAGGTAAAGCATAGCAACACCTAAGAATGTAGCTATGTAGTACCATACAGAGATATAAAGAACTCTCTCTCTTCTTAGTCCTATAAGACCAAATATCTCTATACCCCATATAACCCAAATAACAACTATAGCTATATCTATAGGCCACTCAAACTCTGCATACTCTTTTGAAGTTGTATAGCCTAAAAGTAGTGAAACAACAACTGCAGCTACAGTTAAGACATATAAAAGTACTTGGAACTTCGCTAAACCCATTAAAAATTTTGACTCAGCTAAAGAGACTTTTAAAACTCTTTGACCTACATAGTACCAAGTAGCAAAGATACCACTAACTGTAAAACCAAATGCTACTGAGTCAGTATGCATAGGTCTAAGTCTGCTAAAAGTCAAATACTCTCCTCCTAGGTAGTTCAAGTCTGGAAAAGCTAACTGAAATGCTATAAGCACTCCGATAGTCATTCCGACTATACCCAAAACGATAGCCAAAATCGTATAGGCTTTAGCAATCGTATAATCGTATGCTATTGCATTACTATCTTGCATACAATACCTCCTTAATAATTTTGTCATATAAATGTCACTTTCGTTGCAATTGTACTATAAGTTTTATACAAATAAACTTAAATTTGTTAAATATTTGTTAATTTATTAATATAAGCAGTTTTTAAGTTTATAAATATTTCCTAATACTTTAGCTTGTAGCCAAGTCCAGAAATATTCTCTATAAACTCCTTGTTGGTCTTTGTTCTTATCCTCTTTATAAAGGTTCTTACAGCTGCATCATTTACTTTGAGATTGTTCCATATATTTTTTTTCAAGTCATCATGAGAGACAAAGGAGCCTAAGTGATCCACTAAAAGGGCAATAAAACTTAACTCTTTCTTAGTAAGCTTAATAGGAACCCCATTTTTAGATAGTATCCGCTTTGTTTTATTAAATTCATAACCATTTTTCAATCTTACAACATCATCAACTGAAAGCTTTTGTCTTGCTATCTCTTCAATGGTAGATAACAGTTCATCAACATCAACAGGCTTTATAAGATATTTATCTATTCCTATATCTATAGCACTTAAAAGCTTCTCCTTTTCACTAAAGGCAGTAAATAAAATGATAGGGATATCTTTAGATATTGCTCTTATCCTTTTTGCCATCTCTAAACCATCGCATATAGGCATGAGTATATCGCTAATTACAATATCTGGCTGATACTTTTTAAACTTTTTAAACCCCTCATCACCATTACCTGCAGTTATAAACTCTTTAAACTTATCCTCAATAGCACTCTTTAATAAATCTCTTATCTTATCTTCATCTTCCACATAAAGAAGTGTTAAATCTTTACATATATCTTTTTTGCTCATTCTTTTCCTATTTTATTGGCAAGTTTATTACAAAACATGCACCATTATTTTTGTTAAAGACCTCTATAGAGCCACCATTTTGCTCTATAATCTTTTTACTCATATATAGACCTATCCCTGTACCTTGTTTACTATGTTTTGTGGTAAAATAGGGATCAAATATCTTCTCTAAAATATCCTTTTTTATCCCTCCAGCATTATCACATATAGTGATATTTACTATATTTGTGGACAAAGAGAGAGATATCTCTATTTTTTTAGGATTGTTTTCGCTAGAGATTAAGGCATCTTTTGCATTATTTAAAATATTTAAAATAACTTGCAAAATCTCATTTGAATATCCAGTCATAATTATACTATCTTTTTTATTAAAATTTATTTTAATATTATGACTTTTTAGTGTCTCTTTTATGATAAAAATTGCCTCTTTTATTGTATTTTCAATATAAAAATCACTCTTTTTTCTATCAGATTTGAAAAAATCTCGAAAATCATCTATCGTCTTTGACATTCTGTCGATAACTGTCTTGCAATCACCATAAACCCCCTCAAACTCATCAAAACTATTTTTTATAAAGGCATTTTTTAATTTAAAAAGTAAAATTCCAAGTTCACTAAGAGGCTGTCTCCATTGGTGAGCAATGTTTGCTATCATCTCCCCCATTGCCGCAAATCTTGCTTGTTGAAACATTATCCTATCTTTCTCTCTATTTTTTTCCACCTCTTTTTGGATTTTAATTTCAAGATTTTTATTTAACTCTTGTAGCTTTAGTGTCTGCTTTTTTATTCTTTGTTCAAGAGTTGCATTTAAACTCTCAAGCTCTTTCTCTTTCTTTTCAAGCTCTTTAGCAGTAAGTACTGCTCTTGTTACATCATACCTAATAGCTACAAACTCTTGAATTTCACCATTTTCATCTAAGATAGGTATAACAGTAGAATTTACATAAAAGGTAGTTCCATCCTTTGCCATATTTTTTACTGTGGCTTTATATGTCTTTTTGGCTAAAATAGTATCCCAAAGCTTTTTAAAAACCTCCTTAGGAACATCTGGATGCCTTACAATATTGTGATTTTTTCCTATTAGCTCCTCTTTTGAATATTTTGAAATTTTACAAAACTCTTCATTGGCAAAAGTTATGATACCGTTTATATCCGTTTTTGAAACAATATTATTTTTTTCAATAGCTTCAATATACTGTTTTAACATGTTT
>JALVXV010000120.1 GCA_027038235.1 Campylobacterales bacterium
TAGCTTACTCCTTTTTCCTTTAATAAATTGTTTAAATAGTTTTGTGATGCTTCCATTCCGCCTCTTGACTCCTCTTGTAAAAGTCTTGCATATAGATCTTCAATGGTAGATAGAGCCTGTTCATTAACCTTTCTTCTAACTGAATAGTACCCAATGATACTACCTTTATCATCTATTGAGGGTGTAACATTGGCATAAACCCAATAGTATCCACCATTTTTTGTCCTATTTTTTACATAAGCAAATATCTCTTTTTTATTTTGAATTTTTTCCCAAAGTAGCTTAAATATAACACGAGGCATATCAGGATGCCTTACAATATTGTGTGGCTTTCCAAGAAGTTCACTCTCACTATACCCTGCTACTTTCATAAAGAGTTGATTGCAGTAAGTTATACGACCTTTTATATCGGTTTTTGATACAAGGAAATCATTATTGCCAAGTTCTGTTCGATTTGTATTTAATCTACTCATAGGCTCTCCTTATTAAAATTTAAAGATTATATCAATTTTTAAATAAATAAAATATAAACTTGTGCTATACTATACAGATAAATAATCACAAGGAGAAGCATTTATGCTTATAGATGGATATGGTAGGAGGATAAACTATATAAGGGTTTCAGTAACTGAAAGATGTAATTTTAGATGTCAGTACTGTATGCCTGAGAAACCTTTTTCTTGGGTGCCAAAAGAGAATCTTTTAAGTTTTGAAGAGCTTTTTTTATTTTTAAAAGTTGGCATCGATGAGGGGGTTGACAAGATACGAATAACAGGAGGAGAGCCACTTTTAAGAGCTGATTTGGATAAATTTATTAAAATGATGAATGACTATAAAGATGGGCTTGATATAGCAATTACTACAAATGGCTACCTTTTAAAAGAGACAGCAAAGAGACTAAAAGATGCTGGACTTAAAAGATTAAATATATCATTGGATAGCTTAAGAGCAGAAATTGCACAAAAAATTGCACAAAAAGATGTCTTGAAAAATGTACTTGAAGGGATAGATGAAGCTTTAAGAGTTGGATTGAAGATCAAGATAAATACCGTCCCTTTAAAAGGTATAAATGATAATGAGATAGTTGATCTTCTTGAATACTCAAAAAAAAGAGGTATGCAAATAAGATATATTGAGTATATGGAAAATATCCATGCAAATCAAGATATCAAAGGACTCTATGGCAAAGAGATAATAGAAAAGATCAAGAAGAGATATGCAGTAAAAAAGGTTGGAAGAGAGGGAAGCTCTCCTGCATTTATGTATGAACTTGAAGATGGATATAGATTTGGTATCATTGACCCTCATAAGCATGACTTTTGTGAGAGTTGCAATCGCATAAGACTTACTGCTGAGGGGTATATTATCCCTTGTTTATATTTTGATGAGGCGATGAGTATAGCTGATGCAGTAAAAAAGGGCGATATTGAAGCTGCAGCAGAAGTCTTAAGAGAGGTTATAAAAAATAAACCTGAAAAAAATAGATGGGATGAAAATCCACCTGAAGATGAGATATCTGCTAGAGCATTTTATCAAACAGGTGGATAAAATACCCACAAATTTAAAATTAAGGAGTTTAGTATGAAGAGATTGATTTTTAGTGTGTCCGTAGTGGCTTTACTTTTAGTAGGATGTAGTAGCAACTCAAAAAAGAGTGAGGAGCAAACTGTAAAAGAGAGTCCCAAACAGCAAAAAGTTCTAAAGGCAGAGCCAAAGCCAACAACACAGCCAAAGATGGCAGAAAAAACCCTAGAACAAAAGACAAAAGAGGTAAGCAATAAGGTGATAAATAGTGCAAAAGAGAATATAGATAAAATTGCTAAAAAAGGTAAAGAGTTACTTAAAAATGCAGGAGATAATGAGGTAGTAAAATCTGTTACAAAAAAAGGTAAGGAGTTGGTAAAAAAAGCTAAAGATAATGAAGTGGTACAAAAGATATCAAAAGTAGCAAATAGTGGGGCTAGTAAAGTAGCTGGTCTCTTACCTGCTGGTATGTTATCAAATAGCAATAAAACTGACAATAAAAAAAGTGCTATAGATGCAAAAAAGCTATTTGTTAAATGTGCAGGATGTCATGGAGATAAGGCTCAAAAAAAGGCTTTAGGAGTATCACAAGTAATAGCAAAATGGGATGCTAAGAAGATTGAAGATGCACTAAATGGCTATAAAAGCGGAACTTATGGTGGATCTATGAAGGGTGTTATGAAGGGTCAAGTTAACTCTTTAAGTGATGCTGATATAAAGGCTTTAGCAGAGTATATTTCAAAATTTTAATAGGGCTATTTTATTGTTAAGAAGAATTTTTTTTACTATATACTGTTTTGGAGTCGCCTCTTATGCTATTACAGCACAAGAGGCTTTTTTAAAAGCACAAAGTTATGAAAAGCAAGGTGATACAAAAAGGGCTCTTTATTGGTATAAAAAATCTGCAAAGATAGAGATAGCAAAAAAACAAGAATGCAAAATCTTGCAGAAAAAAGAGTTGGTAAAATATGGTCAAAAGAAGAGAGTTTTACTCTCTTTTGAACCATACAAGACAAACTATATACTTTTAGGGAGCTACAATAGCACTAGAGATGCTGATAGAAAACGGTATGAGACAAAATTTCAAATATCATTTAAAAAGGAGTTGTACTCAAATCTATTTGGCTTTGAAAATAAGCTATATTTTGGATATACACAAAAATCATTTTGGCAGACTGCTAAAAAGTCTTCCCCTTTTCGTGAAAGCAACTATGCACCAGAGATATTTCTAACCATTCCTTACAAAGATGGCTCTACTCTTCTAAAGAGATACCAAATAGGCATACTTCATGAATCAAATGGCAGAGATGGCTTAAGCTCTAGATCTTGGAATAGAGTTTATCTACAGGGGTATTATGAGCATAAAGGTATTGTTTTTATCCCTCGTATCTGGTATAGGATACCAGAAAGAGCAAAAAAATCACCATTGGATTCTAATGGAGATGATAACCCAGATATTTGGAAATA
>JALVXV010000121.1 GCA_027038235.1 Campylobacterales bacterium
TTTTTATCAAATCCGCATATCCATCTACTGCCTATCATCACCACAGGTACTCCTCTGCAGCCATGCCTTTCACAATCTTTAGCTGCAGCTTTGTCTTTGCTTATATCAATAGTTCTAAATCTAATACTATTTTTTTTAAAATAGTTTTTAGCTGTAGTACACCAATGACACCCAGGAGCTGTAAAAAGCACAACTCGTTTTTGTATAGTTTTTTTCTCACTCATAAAAACCTCCTCTTTTTAAAAGCTTAGGGCTAAGAGCTTAGGGCTAAGAGCTTTTTAAATTCTATCTCTAAGCTCTAAGCTCTATGCTCTAAGCTCTAAGCTCTAAGCTCTAAGCTCTAAGCCCTTAGCTACCCTTATAATTCTCCACGACCTTATTCCACATCATTTTATACTTTCTTCTGCAAAACTCTAGCTCTTTTTGTGTATCTTTTAGCTGAGTTTGTAAGCCCTCTACTGTCTTTCTATCCTCATCATATAGAGTTTGCAAAGATAAAAGTGCCTCTTTTAAAAAGCTATTCTCCTCTTTTAGAGCCTCAACTGTTTCATCCTTGCTATCAAGCACCTCCTTATGAAGATCTAAAATAGTACCGATAGTTTTTTCTACAAATTCACTACCAAGAGCAACTGAGTTATTATCTTCCAAAACAATTTCAGCTCTTTTTGGCATAGCTGCTACTGCACCCTTACTAGCCTCTATATATGTGATACCATTTTCCTCTTTTGTGGTTAGAACATCTCTTTTTATCATATCTTCTACTATATCTTTATCCAAATCCACAAGTTTACAAAATTCATCAAATTCTAACCAATTTTGCATAATAAACCTTTACAAAAACTTCTCTATCTCTTTTGAATCTATTTCAACTTTTTTAGCTTTTAACACTCGATCCTCTTGTAGCTTTGCTCTTAAGTCTTCATCTTCAAGAGCTAAAATCTGCATAGCAAGATATGCTGCATTTATAGCTCCAGCTTTTCCCATAGCCACAGTTGCTACTGGCATACCTGCAGGCATTTGAACAGTGCTTAAAAGTGCATCAAGCCCATCAAGTGCCCCACCTCTTAATGGAACTCCTATAACAGGTTTTGTAGTATTTGCTGCAATTGCTCCGGCTAAGTGTGCTGCCATTCCTGCACCTGCTATAAAGACATTTGCACCTCTAAGCTCTGCATCTTTTACATAATCATGTGTTCTTTTTGGACTTCTATGGGCTGAAGAGATAATGATCTCATAAGGCACATAAAACTTCTCTAAGATATTTACACACTCTTTCATCACTTCATGATCACTCTTGCTTCCCATAACAATAGATATAAATTTCATTTTCAAATCCTTTTGATTTGCTCTTAGCTCTAAGCTCTAAGCTCTAAGCTTTTTCTAAATTTTTTTTCTTAAAAAACTAAATTTCGGCAGACTACATGGCAATATAACAGGATTTGTATTGCCACTATGAATTGTATCATAAATTTTACCATTTATTGTTTGGATTTTATTTAATTTTAGATACCAATTTTTACCCTCACTAAATATTTGACCTATCTCATTTTGACAAGCTTGTATCTTAGAGTTCAAAGGGGCTACTATCTCATATGCTACATTTGGCTCAACTTTATCTTTTGCTAAAAATGTCTTACCCTCTTCTCCAACAAGAGCATACACTTGATGTGTGCCTAAACTTATAGACTCTTTTAGATTTTGTTCACCTTGCTTTTGGTATGGTCTTTTTACAAGATAGCCATCATTAAAACCTCTATGTTTAGTTGTTTCAAGCTCTTTTTCATACTTTTTAGCATCAAATTTTCCTTTCAAATAGTCATCTATCGCCATCCTATATGCTTTTGTAGCGATAGCTACATAATATGGGCTTTTTGTCCTACCTTCTATCTTAAGAGAGTTTACAACTCCACTTTTTAATATATCATCTATATAATTTGAAAGATTTAAATCTTTTGCATTCATGATATGAGTGCCATTTTCATCCTCCTCAAGCTTTAAAAGAGTGCCATCCTCCTTATTTTCGGCATACAAAGTGTAAGGAAATCTACAATCATTAGCACAACTTCCCCTATTTGGTACTCTTCCGCTTTGAAGGGAGCTTATAAGACATCTGCCACTATAAGCAAAACACATAGAGCCATGAACAAATATCTCAAACTCCATATCAGGAACCTCTTTTTTTATCTCTTTTAAATCTTTCAAGCTAACTTCTCTTGCTGCTATAATCCTTTTTACCCCTACCTCTTTATAAAATAAAGCATCCAAATAGTTCATCACATTTGCTTGAGTTGAAAGATGGATAGGAATATTAGGTGCTATCTCTCTTGCAAGTTTAATAACTCCCGGAGTAGAAACTATAAAAGCATCAGGCTTTATGCTAGTCATCTTCATGATATGTTTTTTTAAAAGCTCTATTTGTGAATTAAATGGAAAACCATTGATAGTAGCATATATCTTTTTGCCCATTTTATGAGTATAGTTAACCGCTTCATAAAAAGTATCATAGTTAAACTCTTTTGCACTTCTTGTTCTTAGCGAAAAATGGCTCACTCCTGCATATACCGCATCAGCACCATACTCAAGAGCTATTTTTAATTTCTCAAAATTACCTGCAGGGGAGAGAAGTTCTATATTTTTATTATTCAAAAAGCTATCCTCTGCTCTATTTTTTTCCTAAACTCTCTATCAAAGCCTCTATATCATCATTGCTAACAACATCTTCAGTAGATTTATCACCTGCTATGTGAACTGCTGAACTTACTCTTTTTATATCCTCTTTTTCAGCTGAAAATAAAGAGTTCATATAACTTGCTAAGGTTCTTATGACATTTATGACTCTCTCTATCTTTTGTCTATGGATATCTTGATACTGCATAATATCCATGATCATCATTATCTCATCGCTAGACATTTGGGCATTGGATATAAGATCATTTATCTTTTCAATAGCCTCTTTATTTGAGTTTAATCTCTCTTTAAA
>JALVXV010000122.1 GCA_027038235.1 Campylobacterales bacterium
AAAGGGGCGTTGGATGATCTTGATTTTATCCGCTTCTCTTTTGGAGATAATAAGGTCAAAGAGGTCTTTTTAAAACATTTTGATATTCATTCAAAGCCAATGGTTAGGGATATTCTCGGTGTCTAACATAAAGCAGCTGCAAACATCTATGCCGCCGGCTACCTTTGAGCTTATGAGTGAGGGCTTTATGTCAATGAGTGAGATTAGCCGATGGACTCTGGTTGGAGGCACGGCACTTGCTATCCATTACCAGCACCGGCTATCGGAAGATTTGGACTTTTTTATTAAAAACTCTACCTTGCAACAAGATTTAAAACGCATCAACAAGATGATGGAACTCTTAGAACAAAATGGGTTTGAGGTTGTAAAACTCCAAGAAAACGATACGCAAATCGATTTTGAGATAAGCGGTGTCAAAGTTACTTTCTTTGCTTCCGGCTTGGATATTTTACAAGAGGAGAGCGTATCTTTTGAAAATGTAACTGTTGCGGGAATTGAGACAATTAAAGCAATGAAGATGGATGCCATACTTAACCACCGCACACTATCAAGGGATTTTTTTGATATTGCAGCCATAATGAAGCAAGAGAAATTAACTATCTTTGACTTGCTTGATAGCTACAAACAACACTACAGCAAAAAACTTTCATCTTCTCTTATTTTGGATAGACTCACTCAAAGAGATTACGAACCGGATGACCCAGGACTTAACCCGATGAAACCAAAAAGCAGTATCAACCCATCTAAATTTAGGCAAGAACTTGCAGCACAAATCAAGCAGCAAGCCCAAAAGGACACAAGAAGCATCGATACAATTATCTCTAACCACTCTATTATCAAACAATATCTTGATAGAAAATTCGGGCTAAGCAGAATAAATTTACCTCAAAAATTGGCAACACTTGGTGAAGATGAATTGGTGCTTAAGGCTCTTAAAGCAGGCAACTTTGATATTACTTACAAAGATATAAGCGGTCATACTCTGCTTGATTATTATCTGGAAAATGATACAATGTTTGCCAACATTCTTAGTTTTGCAAAACAGATACCCGATAGTTGGCTACAAAACCGCACTTTCAAACGCCACAATAAAGATTATCTCATAGCCTTGGAGAATAGCATTATAAGTTGTGCTAAGAATAAACAGAACTCTAACGAAAAAATTGAAAGGATTGCTATCAAACATAACATTGAGCCAAAAGAGTTACTTGAGAAGATAAAAGCAAAAGAAAAGCTTATCAAAAAATTCTTTCCTAATAAGTCAAACGGGTTGGAAGTTTAATCATTAAGATTTTAACCCTACTTTGTATTACAATACTTTATGATAACAGGATGTTTACATATCTAATTATCTAGGGGATATAAATACTATGCTACATAGCGATAGAGCTGCGTTCATTGATATATCGCCTAATAGCTTTTACAGACCTTTTACTTGGTGCCCTAAAAGAGCGAACAGTTCCTGCTTTTAATTTAACTCTTACAATGCGAGTACCGCTTACTCTAGCTTCACCTAGTTTAGATTTAGCTACTTTTGATACTTTAAGGTCTTTCAAAATTATCCTTTATTTTATTTAAGGTAACATTAATCCATGTATTATACCTAATTTTCCTGAATATCAAATGATTCTATGACTTCATCATAAAAATATGATGTATCAAGATAAATTTCCCATAGAACTGAAAATAAATCAGCCATTATATAAGCTAATTTTTCATCTGCTTTATTGAAATAGTTTGTATATACATGATCAAAACATAAAAATCCTTGTGGAAGACTTGGCTGATCTACTCCTAAATATTCTTTAACCTCTTGACTTAAATTAGTATTACCATTGAAACCTATAGGAACTACTAATGTAGATTTATAGCATGAAGATGCTGGAGGAGAAGATAAAGAGTCATCCCATACTTTTATCCAATTTTCATCATCTTTTAGTCCAAATATTGCTCTTAAAGGTTTCCACTTATATTTCCAAGTCTGACTATACTTTTTTACTTTTTTTATATCTATACGAGGATTAAGATACTTGCCTTCTTTAGCATCTTTAGGTATGTTATTACATCTATATACCTTTAGAACACTATTGTTGATTAAAAAATCAAAAGCTGAATTATCTTGAGCGGGATATGTTTTTCTCCAATAATGTTTTTCGTGTTCTCCTAAACCTCTAAAAGTATCCTCAAGAATCACATTGCCATCTTCTACTTTAATTATCATTTTAGCCGTA
The DNA here is from genome assembly GCA_027038235.1 of Campylobacterales bacterium. Lineage (GTDB taxonomy): Bacteria > Campylobacterota > Campylobacteria > Campylobacterales > JALSKU01 > JALSKU01. Next base: position 2,232 of record JALVXV010000122.1, read on the forward strand.
ATTCTTGGTAAAAAATATTCTCTATCATTAAAATACATTTTCTGAGATAATTCTATTAATTCATTAAAAAAACTACCGATTCTTGAAATAGCTTGATAATCAAAGTCCGAAATAATATTTTCAAGTTCTTTAATCTTAGAAGCATAATCTTTTTCTAGTTCTTCTTTAAGTAGTAAATTTTTTTTACTCGGATTATCTCCTATTATCTTTAACTTACATTTAATACTTGAAATTTCATCTAAAATTCTTTTTATCCGTAAAGTGATTGAATTACAAAAAAATCTGAATTCAACTATTCTACCCTGAGCATTACAGACAATCTCTTTAATTGCTGCTGTTGTTTTGTAAGAAATATTGTCAGTAACTCTAGAAACTATTGGATATGTTAATACTCTAAACAAAATTCCTATTCCAGGAGGTAATCCCATAATTTTACCTTAAATATATCAAGATATTAAACACTATCTAAATTATATCCAACTTTTTAAAATATTTCCTTTGAAATTTGAAATAGTATATATAGCAGCATCTCTAAACTACAACAATCAAAATTTATTATAAATTCTTTTTTTATAAATTGAGCATCCCTCAGGATGCGAATACTCTTCAGGACGGAAATGGGATACCTCCACCTTGGTGGCGGTATATCATTTGCACATCCTGCCCTCTTATTCCGTTGCCTGTTTTTACCTGAATATATTGTATCTTAACTTTTTATAAAAAATGGTTATATTTGTTAAATTTT
>JALVXV010000123.1 GCA_027038235.1 Campylobacterales bacterium
TTGGGCTTTTGTTTCAGGTCCAAGATGACATTATAGATGCAACACAAAATTCAAAAGAGGCAGGAAAAACAACAAAAAATGATGAAAATAAAAACTCTTATGTCAATTTAATGGGTTTAAAAGAGGCAAAAGAGTATAAAGATGAGTTAAGAAAGAAGATAAAACAAGAGGCTGATAAATTTGATAAATCTTTATCAAATTTATTGGGAAAAATAGTTGATAGATTTGAGGATAGAGGATAGATAGATGGATAAAAAGATGTTAAAAAAGATGGCTGATACCATTAGGTTTTTGAGTTTGGATATGATCCAAGAAGCAAATAGTGGACACCCTGGGGTTTGTTTGGGAATGGCAGATGTGATGACAGTTTTGAGTACCCACTTAAAACACAATCCTAAAAATCCAAAGTGGCTAAATAGAGATAGAGTAGTTTTTAGTGGCGGTCATGCAAGTGCTATGATATACTCACTTTTATACCTAAATGGATATGATATAAGTTTGGATGATCTTAAAAATTTTAGACAATTAGGTAGTAAAACTCCGGGACATCCTGAGCATGGTGAAGTTCCTGGTGTTGAGATCACAACCGGTCCTTTAGGTCAGGGTGTAGCAAATGCGGTAGGTTTCTCTTTTGCCTCAAAATATGCTAAAAAATTATTAAATAGTGAGACAGCAAAGATAATAGATCATAAGGTTTACTGTCTGTGTGGAGATGGAGACTTAGAAGAGGGTATTAGTTATGAAGCTTGTGCATTAGCAGGAAAAAATAAGCTTGATAATTTGGTACTTATTTATGACTCCAATAAAATCACCATAGAGGGTGATACTTTATTGGCATGGAATGAGGATGTAAAGCAGAGATTTTTAGCTCAGCAGTGGGATGTTTTAGAGATAGATGGAAATGATTATGAAGAGATTGATAGAGCTTTAAAAGAGGTAAAAAATCAAACAAAACCTACTCTTATCATTGCTAATACCACTATAGCTAAAGGCTCCTGTGGTTTTGAAGGCAAGGCAAGTTCTCATGGAGCTCCTTTGGGAGAGGAGGATATAAAATGCTCTAAAGAAAAAGCTGGATTTGACCCTGATTGTAAATTTCAAGTAGATGAGGATGTTTTAAGTAGATTTAGATGTGCCATTGAAAAGGGTGATTTAGCCGAGAGAGAGTGGAAGAAGCTTTTAAATGAAGCTCCTTTGCTTGAGCAAAATGAAACTTTAAAAGCTCTTTTAGAGCCTGATTTTTCTAAAATTATTTGGCCAGATTTTGAAGCTGGAAGTGAAGTAGCAACCAGAGAATCCAATCACAAAATATTAAATGCCATAGCTAAAGCGATACCCGGATTTATAGGAGGTAGTGCAGATCTTGCTCCTTCAAATAAGACTTATCTAAAAGATATGGGCGAATTTCCTAATGGTAGAAATATTCACTTCGGCATAAGAGAACACTCAATGGCGGCTATCACAAATGCTATAAGTTTATATGGTCTATTTTTGCCTTTTGATGCTACATTTTTTGTCTTTAGCGACTATATGAAGCCGTCTGTTAGACTTGCGGCATTGATGGGACTTAAAAGATATTTTATATGGACTCATGATAGCATAGGAGTAGGAGAAGATGGTCCAACTCACCAACCAATAGAGCAACTTAGCCAATTTAGAGCAATGCCTGGATTTTATCTATTTAGACCAGCAGATGCTAGTGAAAATATAGCCTGTTGGAAGATAGCACTAAGGCTAAATGCACCTTGTGGATTTGTTCTAAGCCGTCAAAAGTTAAGAACTTTAAAACCATTTACAGAGTATGGAACTGTTGAAAATGGTGGATACTTGATAGCAAAAAGAAAAAATCCAAAGCTTACTATCATAGCAAGTGGAAGCGAGGTAATGACTTCACTTCAAGCTGCTTGTCACCTTGAGGTTGCAGGGATAAATGCAAATGTGGTAAGTGTGCCTTGTTTTGAGATATTTGATAAGCAGTCAAAGGAGTATAAAGATAGAGTAATAGATCCAAATACCAAAGTCTTAGCAGTTGAAGCTGCAAGTGGGATTGAGTGGTATAAATATGCCGATGAGGTATTGTCCATGCAAAGCTTTGGAGCCTCTGCAAAGGCAAAAGATCTATTTAAAAAGTTTGGATTTACCATAAAAGGTGTGAAAAAGAGAGCTTTAGAGATGTTTGATAAAGAGTATGTTGTAACTGAAGCAAAAGGGATGAAAATATAAATGGCTTAGAGCTTAGGGCTTAGAGCTTAGAGCAAAAACTTGCAACTTTATTGCAAGTTAGTATAAAAGCTCTTAGCTCTTAGCTCTTAGCTCTTAGCTCTAAAAGGATGATAAATGTTACTTTTAACTCCAGGACCTACTGCGGTTCCTGAAAATGTTCGAGTAGCTATGAGTGAGCCTACTATTCACCATAGAACTCCTGAATTTTCTGAAATATTTAGGCAAACTAGAGAAAAACTAAAAAAGATATTTAAAATGGATGAAGTATTGATGTTAGCTTCTAGTGGGACAGGTGCTATGGAGGCTAGTGTCCTTAACCTCTGCCAAAAAAAAGCTCTTACGGTAAATGCAGGAAAATTTGGTGAGAGATTTGGAAAGATCGTAAAAGCTTTGGGATATGAGCTAGTAGAGCTTAAGTATGATTGGGATACTCCAGCAAGTGTTGAGGATGTAGTAAAAGCTTTAAATGAAGATAAAGATATAGATACAATATGTGTGCAAATTTGTGAGAGTGCAGGGGGGCTTAGGCATCCAGTTGAACAGATAGCAAAAGAGGCAAAAAAGATAAATCCTAATATTACTATCATAGCTGATGGTATTACAGCAGTAGGTGTTGAGGATATAGATGTCAGCGATATAGATGTACTTATAAGTGGGAGTCAAAAAGCTTTTATGTTGCCTCCAGGTCTTTCTATGATGGGTTTGAGTAAAAATGCAGTTAAAAAGATAGAA
>JALVXV010000124.1 GCA_027038235.1 Campylobacterales bacterium
TGCTATATCACTTTATGTAAAGCCATCTTAGATGGCTTTTTAGATAGTTCTAATTCTTTTGTTTCTGCTCATCTGATTATAGAAATAATCTTCCAATTTTCTATCACACAGTTGCAAATATAGTAAAAACCTATATTTACAATCCTTATTATCTTGCTAAGTTTATACCCTTTTCATATTTATCTTTGATATTACAATAAAAAAGTCAAAAGTCAAACCCAGACCCCTGGAAAACACTGGAAACAGCTTATCAGTCTCAAAAATTGGGATAGGAAAGATCAGTCGCTTGTACTGATTTGAATTTGCAAGTAGTTTTTAAGTTAAAGTATGCTATAATGTATTGGCACAAAAAGATTTTTTGTAGCTATAGTGTCATTGGGATAGACCCATATATGACAACCATTCAAAGTAAGGAGCTTACTATGAGATACGATACTCTTGTATTTATAGGCAGATTTCAGCCTTTTCACTTGGGCCACGAGGCAATCGTCCGTAAAGCCTTAACACTAACGGACAAAATCATCATACTTATAGGATCACCCTATCAACCTCGCACAGTTCGTAATCCTTGGGATTTTAGTGAACGAGAACAGTTTATTCGCTCTGTATTTACAGAGGATGAAAATAAACATATACTTGTATTACCTTTGATGGATAACATCTACAACGAGTCAGCATGGATAAAATCTGTTCAGCAGATAGTTGCAGGTGTACAACAACACTCCAAAATAGGTTCAAATCCTACCATAGGACTTATAGGACACCAAAAAGATGAAAGTTCTTACTATCTTTCTCAATTCCCACAGTGGGAAAGAGTAGATATGGATAATTTTCAAAATATCTCTTCAACTGATATCAGAAAGAGTTACTTTGAAGAGGGAGAGCTTTTAGATACTCTACCAACACCTGTTTTAGAGGCACTAGAATCTTTTAGAGATAGTGATGCCTATGCTAAGGTCAAAGAAGAGTACTTTTTTATAAAAAATTACAAAAAGGGCTGGGAGAGTGCACCTTATGAACCCACTTTTGTAACAGTAGATGCACTAGTTATTCAATCAGGGCATATACTACTAGTAGAAAGAAAAGCACAACCAGGAAGAGGACTTATGGCACTTCCAGGAGGATTTATAAAACCAAAAGAGAAACTTATAGATGCAGTTATTCGAGAGTTAAGAGAAGAGACTCGCATCAAAGTACCTGCACCTGTACTTTATGGTAGCATTACTAAAACAGCAGTGTTTGATGATCCATACCGTTCAGCTAGAGGAAGGACTATCACTCATGCTTATCTTATCGAACTTAAAGGAGGTGATTTACCAAAGATTAAAGGTGGTAATGATGCTGCTAAAGCTTTTTGGGTACCTTTTGCAGATGTTAAACCAGAAAAGATGTTTGAAGACCACTTTCATATCATACAAGCGATGTTGGGATAACCAGACAAAACAAACAAAACAAATAAGAACTGATAGACAGTTCTATATACATAAACATAAAAGGATTTTTTATGAAAAATATATTATTAAACACAGACAGTTATAAATCAAGCCACTATTTACAATATCCACCTAAGAGTGAGTATGTTTCATCTTATATAGAAGCTAGACTACCTAAAGATGCTAAAATACTTTTCTTTGGACTTCAAGCTTTTATCAAAGAGTATTTACTTACTCCATTTACAAAAGAGGACATAGAAGAAGCCAAAGAGATTTTGAGTTTACATGGGTTAGTTTTTAACTATGATGGTTGGAAATACATCTTAAAAACTTATGATGGATACTTACCTTTAGAGATAAGTGCTGTCAGCGAAGGATCTCTTATACCTACTGGATTACCTCTAGTTCAAGTAGTTAACACAGATTTGAAAGTTCCTTGGCTTACTTCATATATAGAGACTGCTTTACTTAGAGCAGTTTGGTTTCCTACAAGTGTGGCTACCATCTCTTATAACATAAAGCAAACTATAAAGAGATACTTAGAAGAGACAAGTGAAGAAGTAGAGTCTCAACTACCTTTTAAGTTGCATGATTTTGGGGCAAGAGGTACTTCGAGTCAAGAGTCAGCAATGATAGGTGGTATGGCTCACTTGGTAAATTTCCAAGGAACAGATACTCTATCTGCCATAATAGGAGCTAAAAGATACTATGGTTGTAATATGGCAGGTTTTTCCATACCTGCATCAGAACACTCAACTATGACTTCATGGACAAAAAAAGGTGAAATGGATGCTTATGAAAACATGATAAAACAGTTTGGAGGTGACGGTAAACTTTTTGCAGTTGTTAGCGACTCTTATGATATTTTCAATGCAGTAAGCAGTATCTGGGGAAAAGAGTTAAAAGCAAAAGTAAAAAAGAGTGGAGCAACTTTAGTCATACGACCAGACTCAGGAGACCCTAAAACTATAGTACTTGAAGTGATAAAAAGAGTATATGAAAGTTTTGGAGGAAGGACAAATGCTAAAGGATATATAGTTTTAGATGACTCTGTACGAATTATACAAGGAGATGGTGTAGATGCTAAAGTCATAGAGGAGATACTTCAAGCCTTAAAAGAATCAGGTTTCTCAGCTGAAAATATAGCCTTTGGTATGGGAGGTGCACTCTTGCAACAACCTACCCGTGATACTTTTAGTTTTGCAATGAAAGCTTCTGCTATAAGAGTAGATGGAAAATGGAGAGATGTTTTTAAAGATCCTATAAGCGATAGTAACAAGCGATCTAAAAAAGGTAGACTTGCACTAAGTGAGAGTTTTGAGTGCCTAAGAGTAGAAGAGCTAGGAAATAAAAAAAATCTTTTAGAACCAGTCTATAAAAATGGTAAACTTTTAAAAGAGTACACCTTTGATGAGATAAGAAGGATAGCTGATGAAAACTAGAAAAGAGCTAATAAAACTTATAGACAAAGGTAAAAGATTTGAACTTGTTCTTTTGGGATAAACC
>JALVXV010000125.1 GCA_027038235.1 Campylobacterales bacterium
CTTTTTGTCTATTATGTAGTTCTTCAAAATATTTTTTATTTGCACTCTCTATTTTTTCTAAGCTAACATCATACTCTTCATCTGAAATCAATTCTATTTTTATCCAGCCAAAAGGATCATCATTTTCGTATAAAGTGTGAGTTGATACTTTTTTACCATAGCTATTTATAACCCTATTATCGCCGTCCACCACAAAAGCCTTACCACTAAATTTTCCTATTCTTGCAGTAAAACTACTATTCGAAGTTTTAAAATATATATTTTTTCTATCTTGCGAATTAAAATAATCTTCAAATTTTTTTATAATTTCACTAAAACTATATATAGTTTTTATAGAAAATATAAAATTTGATCCTTTGGATATGACTTCCACTATTTGTGGTATAGAATTTTTTGCTTTTTTTCTTGGATCTTTATGTTTTCTATAACAGTATCCTATCTCTACACTTCCGTCCATCATAAGAGCATCTGATATTTTTAAATGTTGTCTTACAAGATTATCTTTTATCTTTTTAGGATATATTTTGAAAACTGTATCAAGCATACCTTTTGTGCTACTACCCGGAATGACAGCATTGTGAGTATTTGGATATTTGTATGTTTTTTGGATTTCAAGTTGATTTTTATTTTTACTACCATCCTTATTGACAATCTTATTATATTTTTCTTCTACTTTTTTAGATGTAATCACTTTATGATATGCGATATTTTTAGCTTGAGATTTATGTTTTTTATAAAAATCAATTATCCTAATATAATCATTTCCATTTAAAAGATTGGTAAAAGCTTTTTTATCCAGATTTGATAAACTATGCAAAAATAACACTTCATCAAACTCATACAAATACCCACCATCTATAACAAAATTGGTCGGCTCATAAACTTCACCTGTTCCTATGTGGATGGGGGTTAGGGCTGTTAGTTTTAGTTTATAGCTATTCATTGTTTATCTCCTTTATAGGCAAGAGGATAGAGTATCCTTGATGTACGGTTTTAGTGTGTTTAGAGTGAGAAGTGATGGCACTACCGATGAAATCAAGCTCTTTTTCTTTATCAAAAAATAGCACCGCAGATGTATCAGCAAGTAAAATCGGCTTTTTAAACGGTGAACTATTTGCGAGATCTCCTCCATGTTTTCCAAATCTTGTAAAAACTGTGTAGTATATCTCTTTTGCTTTTATATTTTGAAGTGATAGCGATGAGAGAGTCATAAAAGTTGTAGAAGCTCTTTTTTTAAATTTTATCTCTTTTACATCCTCTACTTCAAATCTACCTTTTCCAATGGTGGCATTTTTGCCATATCCCATCTCTCCAAGTATTTTTAGACTATCTTTTAAATTTTCAAGGCTAAAAATAGTTTCATTTAAGCAAAAATAAATATCCAAGCTACTTGATAAGCCTATCTCATCTTCTGCATAAGGGTCAAATCCCTCCGCTCCAGTTTTAAAGCTTTTATAGTTTATACTATTTTTTACAATAGACTCTTTTTTTACTTTATAGCCTATCTCATCACTTCTTTTGGCATTTGTAAAATTTCCATTTTGAAGGTCATTTAAACTAAGCCAAATTTTTTTGCGATTTTCTTTCTTTTTATCGCCGTCTTCACCAAGCAAAAAACTTGGAAGTGTGGGCTTTGGAAGATAATCTTTTGCAAATGCATCTGAGACTATCATAAAAGGAGTAGAGCTATAATCACTCAAAAGCTCATCTAACTTGTCATTTCCGTAAATATACCTAATAACCCAGCAAAGTTGCCCAAAGATAGTATCACCCTTTAGAGGTGTGGCAAAATTGGACTTTGGGATAATGGTGGCTTTATATAGTTTCATACTCTACTCCCAATCTTTTATAAATCTTACCCTTCCATAACCTCTACTTCCACTTCCTCCAAGATAATCATTTTCAATAAGCTCCAATCCTCTTTTTATCATATCTTTAAACTCTTTTTCATTATCTCCCGGTAGTATCTTGACTCTTATATCAAAGCTAAACTTAACTCCGGCAGGAACTCTCTCAGTTTGCCTTGCTCCTACTCCATGTTTGGCAGTTCCAGTTTGCCTATCTATAACATTTTCATATTTTGCTTCGCTTAGCTTTATTTCACCGTTTTTATCTTTTTCTTGCATATCCTTTGTTAGATAACAATCTCCCACACTAATGCGAGTGATACCATGCTCTCCATCTTTATCGCCAAAAAGTTTGAGAAGAGTTTGAGCTTTTTGTAATAATTTAGTATCTTCAAATGCTGGATCAACAAACTTATCTTTAATAAAGTTATTATTTTTATCTTTTTGCCAAATATGACTTGAAGTTAAAGGTTGTCCATATTCATTGTCTTTATTTCGCTCCAAATTTACTACCCCTATATCCCACTCAAGCAAACTTCTCATTTTTCCTTTTAGGCTACTTCCGGGTATATATGGCTTATCGCTATTGATATCTTTGATAACTCCATTATCGATCCCACCTATCTTCATAGTATCATCACCGCCACCTATATGAAGTCCGCTAAGTAGCTCTATTTCTCCGGTTAGTTTTAGTATATTCATATTATTTTCTCCCTTCTAAACTTTTATGAAATCCAATTACTGCTTCAAAAAATAGTTTAAATGTATCTAATTCTTTTTTTGAATTATTAACTTGCTTTATGCAATCATTCATCATTTTTACAAATGCTTCATTTACAAGTTTTCCACCACCACTATTTCTCTGACTTGCATAAGCCACTTTTGAGTTTAACATTTTGACAAAAGGCAATATTTCCTCTTTAAACTCTTCATCCTTAGTAATATCTTTTGCTTTATCATTAAGCTCAAGCACTTTATTATAAAATTTTCTCATTTGTGTATTTTGCACACCGCCTTTGCCACTACCTATCGCTTCTGCCCATCCTTTGGCCGTTTCATTAAA
>JALVXV010000126.1 GCA_027038235.1 Campylobacterales bacterium
ACTTCACCCCTTTTAATAGGCTCAAATTTGACCTTTTTTTTCAAATGCGAATCATATATATACATCAACAAAATCCTTAAAATATAACAGTATAACTATCTCAAAAATGATAGCAAAAATTAGATATATCATCTTCTTATTTGCAATTATATCTAAAAAATTATCTACTCCAAACTCTTTGATAGTCAAAAAGAAAAGTACAAACCCTGAAAGTGAACCTGATAGTGCCAATCCGACTGCTTTTAGTGGCAAAATTAGCACCAAGGAGAGTATGATATTTACCCCAAGTGATATAGTAGCTATCTTAGCAGCTACTTTTTGCTTATGTTGTGAATAGAGCCACAAAGAGAATATCTTTGTCAATCCAAACGGTAAAAGCCCTATCATATACATACTCAAAACTATAGAGCTATTTGCTGTATCAGTTGCACTAAAAGCTCCTCTTTGAAAAAGAAGCCAAATGATCTCTTTAGAAAGTAGTATGCCTCCAACAGTAGAGAGACTAAGCAGATATGCTAAAAACCAAAAGCTCTTTTTTGTGATAATAATCGCATTTTTCTCATCTTTATTTTTCAAATATCTTGCAATTTTTGGAAAAATCGCAACAGATGTCGCTATGGCAAATAGGGCTAAGGGAAGTTGAAAAACTCTATTGGCATAGTAGAGATAACTTATAGAGCCACTATGAAGAAAGGTGGCTAAAAAGGTATCTATAAAGGCTGAGATTTGGGCTGTTGAGTTGCCTAAAACTCCATGAAAAAAGAGTCTATAAAACCTTTTAAGCTCAACTTTATCACCCTTTTTTCTTTTTATTGCCTCATATCCATAAAAAAATATCCTATCTAAGTTAAATTTTTTAATAGCAATTATATGTGTAAAAAGCTGCAAAACTCCTCCAAAAATAACTGCATAACTCATATAATAGACCACTATCTTAGCAGGAAGTCCTTTAGAATAAAGCAGGGCAAAAATAAGAGAGATATTTAATAGTGCAGTTGAAAATGCAGTAGTTGCAAAGTGATTTTTATACTGTAACAAAGTTGATAAAAATGTAACACAAAATATAAGCAAAAGATAGTAAAAATTGATAGCTACCAAAGGTGCAGCCTCTTTGATAAGATTTTTATCAAAGCCATAAGCTATGATTTTGGTAAAAAAGGTATCAAAAAGTGTAACCAATAGTGAAAAAATTCCTAAAACTATAAAAAATCTTACAAAAATGGAAAAAGCAAAATATGCTTTGTGTTTGGAGCTTGTAAAGGTGGGTAAAAAACTCTGAGTAAAAGCTCCCTCAGCAAAAATTCTTCTAAAGAGATTGGGTAGTTTAAATGCTATAAAAAAAATGTCACTATATATATTTGCACCAAGCACGGAGGCTGTAAGCAGGTCTCTAACAAAACCAAAAATTCTTGATATAAGTATGCCAAAACTATTGGTAAAAATTGAACGAAACATCCACAAAACCTCTCTTTAAATCGCATAATATCAAAAGTTTACTTAACATTTAACTATGCTTTTAAAATTTTTAGGTATAATATAATCTAGGATAACGATAAAAATCTACAAAGGTGTTATTTTGGCTTTATTTGGTAAAGGTAAAGATGAAGATGATAAGCAAACACAAGAGTTGACTTTTCAAAATATCATAATAGATACCGAAAATGTTAACCAAGAGTTAAAAAATATATCATCTTCTCAAAACATACCTCTAAATCAGCTTGATTTTACCCTTTTGTCATTTAAGAGTGTCTATAAAGCTAGTAAAGATGAAAAGTGGACAGAGATAAATAGATCAAATATAGAGCAGTTTAGAGATGAGGATTTTTTGCTTAAAGAGGAGTTGCAAATAAAGCAGCAGTATAAAGTGGAGATATTTTTAAAAGAGCAAAAGAGAGCACCAATAATTGATATCATATTAGGAGGTAATAAATTTCTTACAAAAATAGTAGCAACAATCAAGAAAAATTTTGATATCAAATATAGTAGTAAATTAAGAGACTATATCGTAGGTGAAATATATAAAAAGTTGATCAAGCAAAACATGTTTATATCTATATTTCAAAATGAGATAAAAAGCGAAGTTGAAAAGATAGTATCAAAGATACGAATAAATAACTTTTTGGATGAAGATCACACCTTTGTAGTGTGTAACTGTATAGAGCCCATACTGCCTATAAATGACAATCTAATATTTCATTATAAAAAAAATATCAATAAAAAAGATGAGCATGGTAGGATAGACTACTCAAAAAGGGGATATGTAAAAGCTGTCAAAAAGGGTGATATCATAATAGAGTATATCAAGGCTAAAGAGGGTAGAAATGGAAGAAATTGCAAAGGGGAGCTTTTAAAGGTAAAAAAACCAGAACAAAGATACTCTATAGATTTTACTGTAAGTGAAAATATTCAGATGAAAGAGGAAGATGATAGGATTATCTTTATCGCTAAAAAAGATGGCTATGTCAATGTAGATGGTAACCAGTATGATATAAGTGATCAAATGGAGATAGATGAGGTATCTTTTAGAACTACTGGCTCTATTGAGGCAAATCTTGAATCAAATGTCAAAATAAATATAAAAGAGAGCGATGCCTTAAAAGATGCCATAGGTCCTGGCATGAAGGTGGAGACTACGGAGATTTTTGTAGATGGCAATATTGGAAGTGGAGCGGTTGTAAAGGCTAAAAAGGCGAAGATAGGAGGACAAACACATAAAAATGCCTCTATCTATGCTGATGATTTGGAAGTTAGTGTGCATAGAGGATATGCTGAAGGTAAAAATGTAACTATCAAGAGACTTGAAGGTGGAAAGGTCAATGCAAAAATAGTAAAAATTGACCAAGCAATAGGTGGTGAAATAATAGCAGAGAAGATTTTCATAAAGCAGTTGGTTTCAAATGTTAC
>JALVXV010000127.1 GCA_027038235.1 Campylobacterales bacterium
CCATATCTTTAAACAAGAAAGGAAGATCAAAAAGTGCAAGTTGTGGAACAAATCTTCCAAATTTTGAAAAACTTGGACATGCCATCTGTACTGAATTAAGCTTTAGTGCTTTTAAGACAGCTTTATCCTTATATAGTTGAGAGTTTGGATAGACTTGTACATCGATCTTACCACCACTTAACTCCTCAAGTCTCTTAGCAAAAAAGTCAGCTGCCTTACCTTTTGGTGTATTAGGGCTAACAACATGTGAAAACTTCAAAACATACTCTGCTGAAAATGCAGTAGATGCTAACAAAGATGCTATCATTATAGCTTTGACCGTTTTTCTCATAATATCTCCTTTAAAAAATTTCTGTCTATTGTAATATTATTGTATGTAAATTGTATGTAGATTACATAAAAATTTGAATTTTTTTAATAAAATTATTTAAAGGATATCTCTAAAAGTGATAATTATATCAAGATTTGGTCTCTGCACTAAGGCATTGGGAGTTTGATATTAAACCCAAATATTATGGCATAATTTGGGTTTATAAGATAAGACTTTACAATCTATACCCTGTAGCATGGATATTTTTGACCATCCCTTCTGGTAGCTTTTTTCTTAAATTTTTAGCAAGAAGTCTTAAAGCATTTTGACTCATAGCATTATCATAGCCCCATACATAGGTCTCTATCTCTTTGTATGTAACTGTCCTATCCTTTTCAGATAGTAGCTTAAGAAGTCTATCCTCTTTTTTTGTAAGCTTATACTCATTTCCATCTGGATCTATTGTGATATGCTTATCTTCATCATATATCCAACCATATTCTAATTCATGAATTTTTCTTTTTTCCTTGTTTTTCAAGAAAATTTTTAGTGCTTTATTTAATTTTGTTTCAGTAAGTGGTTTTACAATATATCTTATAAGTGAGAGTTCAACAGCACTTAACATATAATCAACATCAGTATATGCCGAGATAATAATAATCTGAGTTGATGAACTTATCTTTCTAATCTCTTTTGCCAACTCTATTCCATCAAGCCCAGGCATCTTTATATCTGTCATAACAAGATCTGGCATATATTTTAGATAGAGTTCATAAGCATCATCTCCATTGTCAGCTACATAGACTTTTTTAAACATCATTTTAAGCAGATCTGATATATTCTCTCTTGTTCCTGGTTCATCCTCTGCATATAAAACTGTGTAATTTTTTAAATGTTCTAGCTCTTCATTCATTTTTCAATCCTTTTTTATCAAATACATAAAATGTTATAGCAATGTATGATATAATAATTTTCCAATAAAATCAATAAATTTTACAAATAAAAGGAAAAAAATGAAAATTATCAAAGAGAACAATATAGCAAGAGTTATTATCATATCTATCACTATTATACTTTTTGCTTTGTTGATATTTACTGTATATTTCTCAATAGATAGGCAATATATAGAGTTTGAGAAGGAGTTAAACAATCTAAAAAAAGAGAGAATCAACAATCAAAAAATACTTCTAAAAAGAGAGGTTGATTCAGTAGTGCATTTTATCAATTTTATCAATAAAAATGAGAAATTTAGTAATAAAATGGCTATGAAAATTATAAAAGAGTATATAAACTCAGTTAGATTTGGAGAGAAGAGACTCAATTACATATTTGTATATAAAATTATCGATTTTAATGGGGGCGATAGATTTGCAAAGATGTTTATCAATCCAAATAGACCAGATTTGGTAAACAAATATATCTCATCCAAATATAAAGATGCTGATGGCAAAATGTTTAGAGAGCAATTTTTACAGGATATAAAAAAACAGGGTGAATCTTTTGTGATATATAGGTATAAAAAACCAAAAACCAAAAAAAAGATACTCAAACTTTCATATTTTAGACTATATAAGAAATATAATTGGGTTATTGCTGCTGGAGTTTATCTTGATGATATAGAAAACTCTATCAATAAAAAAAGAGATATGCTTTTAAAGAGTTTAAAACAAGAGATAGTAATGACTACTACCATTTATCTACTATTTTATATCATAGCCTTTTTATTTGCTATAATTTTAGGCAGTAGAATAGAGAAATTTTTTCAAAGCTATAGAGATGAGGTAAGCCATAAGACAATAGAGCTTGAAAATCTAAATAAGAATTTGGAACAAAGAGTTAAAGAGGAGATTGAAAAAAATAGGGAACGAGAACAATTTCTTATACAAAAATCAAAATTTATAGCCCTTGGTGAGATGATAAGCAATATTGCCCACCAATGGAGACAGCCTTTAAATGAACTCTCTTCTATCATGATGAATATAAAGCTAAGATATAAAAAGGGCTTGTTGACAAATGAGTATATAGAAAAAAAGGGTAAAGATATAGATGAATTGCTTGAGTTTATGTCGCAAACTATTGATGATTTTAGACACTTTTTTATGCCAGATAAAAAGAAAAAACTCTTTTGTGTTAAACAGGCATGTAAAAAAGTGCTATCTATCATGGAGTCATCGCTAAAAGATAAAAATATAGAGGTGATTGTAGATATAGATAAAAATGTAAAGATATATGGCTATGAGAGTGAATTTGAACAGGTAATATTAAATATATTTTCCAATGCAAAATATGTTTTAGTCCAAAACAATATCAAAAATCCTACTATTGTTGTTAGATTGGAATTGGAAGATGATGTGATAAAATTATATATAAAAGATAATGGTGGAGGAATCAAAACTAAGCCAATAGAGAAGATATTTGAGCCATATTTCACCACAAAAGATACCTCTTCTGGAACAGGAATAGGACTATATATGTCAAAACTAATTATAGAAAAAAATATGAAAGGGGTTTTAAAGGCATATAATGACAAAGATGGTGCAATTTTTTATATAGAGATAAAAAAGGGCGACTAAGAGCCACCCAAATC
>JALVXV010000128.1 GCA_027038235.1 Campylobacterales bacterium
ACTATATAGCAACAAATATGGGTGATAATATAAGAGAGATAGAGAGTGCCATTATAAATCTAAATGCTTATGCATCTCTTATGGGACAAAAGATAACTTTTGAATTTGCGAAAAATGTTATGAAAGAACAGATAAAAGAGAGAAATAGCTCCATCTCTTTAGAAGATATTATAAATGTTATCTCAAGAGAGTTAAATATAAAACCAAGTGAGATCAAATCTAAAAAAAGAAGTAAAAATATAGTAGAGGCTAGAAGAATAGGTATATATCTAGCTAGAACTCTTACACCTAACTCCATGCCATCTTTAGCAAACTTTTTTGGTATGAAAGATCATACCGCAGTTTCACACAATATGAAAAAGATAAATGAGATTATACAAAATGATGAAAATTTTAAAGTAAGAGTTGATGAGTTAAAAAATATGATTTTAACTCAAATTTCGCAATAGAGCATGAAGTTTTGGAAAAAATTGTGAATAAATGTGAAAAAGATATTTTGTAGTTTAATGCTTAAAAGCGGTAAATTTTAGAGGATTAAACTACTTTTTCACATTTTCAAGGTAATATACTACTATTACTATTTTATTTTTATATAAGGAGCAAAAATGAAGATAACAATCAATAAGAGTGTTTTAGAAAATATGCTTATTAATACTCTTCCATACTTAGAGAAAAAAGATTTAAGTCAAATCACCTCTCATATCCTCATAAATGCTTTTGATGATACATTAGATATAAAAAGTACAGATTTTGAGATAGGTATAGAGATCTTTAGTAAAAATGTTACTATCAACGAACCAGGAACTGCTACAGCAAATGGAAAAAAACTATTTGATATAGTAAAAATACTCAAAGATAGTGAAATAAATCTTGAAACAATAAATGATTATCTTTATATAAAACAAAAACACTCAAAATTTAAACTTCCTATGTATAATCCTGCAGAATTTCCAGAATTTCCAGATATACAAAATAAACCAAAATTTGAGATAAATAGCTCCTCTTTAGTTAGATCCATTAAAAAAATTGCTCCTGCTATAGATGTAAACAATCCAAAATTTGAACTAAACGGTGCTTTGATAGATATAAAACAAAATCATATAAATATAGTAGCAACCGATACAAAAAGATTGGCATTAGTTAGTATAGAAAATAGTAGCGAAAAGGATATATCTTTAATCATTCCCAAAAAAGCAATAGCTGAGATACAAAAGATATTTTTTGATGAAATTGAAATATATTATGATGAAAATAGCTTTATAGCAATATCATCAAATTTTAAATTTTTTACAAAATTAATAAATGGACAGTATCCAGATTATGAGAGAATTATTCCTCAAGAGATGGACAAAAAAATTCTCTTAAATAGGGATAAATTTATAGATGCTATCAAACAGATATGGGTAGTATCTCAAGATATTAAAGTAACTTTTAAACCTGATTTAATAATATTTGAAAGTTTAAATGATAGTAATATCGAAGCAAAAACAGAGATACAATACAATACAGGTTTAAAAGAGGATATATCTTTAGCAATCAATTCAAAACATGTGATAGATTTTTTAAGTAATATTGAAAAGAGTAGTTTTATCTTGGGTTACAATGATAAAACTCTACCTTTCACTCTTGAGAGTGAAAACTTTTTGACCTTAATAATGCCTATAATGATATAAAAAATTTAAAAAAGAGGAAAGTATGGAAAAGAAATATAATGCATCTAATATAAAAGTTTTAAAAGGATTAGAGGCTGTTAGAAAAAGACCAGGAATGTATATAGGTGATACCAATATAAATGGTCTTCATCATCTAGTTTATGAAGTAGTTGACAACTCTATAGATGAGGCAATGGCAGGATATTGTAACTCTATAGAGATAGTTTTAACAAAAGAGGGAAGTGCTAAGATAACTGATAATGGTAGAGGAATACCTGTAGATCTTCATCCTACTGAAAAGATACCAGCAGCTACTGTTGTTTTAACTGTACTTCATGCAGGTGGTAAGTTTGATAAAGATACATATAAGGTTAGTGGTGGTCTTCATGGAGTTGGTGTCTCAGTAGTAAATGCACTCTCAAGCAAACTTAAGATGACTATACATAAAAATAGACAAATTTATACTCAAGAGTTTGAAAGAGGAATTCCTATAAATGACCTTGAAGTGATAGGTAGTACTAGAAAAAAAGGTACTACTATAGAGTTTTGGCCAGATAGTGATATATTTGAGACAGTTGAGTTTGACTTTAATATACTCTCAAAAAGATTTAAAGAGTTAGCCTATCTAAATCCTAAGATCACAATAACACTTATAGATGAGAGAGATGATAAAAAAGAGATATATCATTTTGAAGGTGGTATAAGTCAATTTGTAAAAGATCTCAATAAAAAAGAGGCTATTACAAAAGTTATAAATTTTGATAAAAAAATTGATGATATAGAGATAGATATCGCACTTTTATATAATACTGGATACAATGAAACTCTCTTCTCTTTTGTAAACAATATCAAAACCATAGAGGGTGGAACTCATGAGAGTGGTTTTAGAGCTGGACTTACAAGAGCTATAACAAATTATAAAAATAATAATGCTGCCCAAAGAGAAAAAGATATAAAAATAAGCGGTGATGATGTAAGAGAGGGTCTTATAGCGATAGTAAGTGTAAAAGTTCCAGAGCCTCAGTTTGAAGGTCAAACAAAAGGGAAGCTTGGAAGCTCTTATGTAAAACCGCTTGTTCAAAAAAGTACTTATGAAACACTTTTAAAATATTTTGAAGAGAATCCTATAGAAGCTAAGATCATAATGGAAAAGGCTATTTCAGCTGCAAGGGGAAGAGAAGCTGCTAAAAAAGCTAGAGATTTAACTAGAAGAAAAGATGCTA
>JALVXV010000129.1 GCA_027038235.1 Campylobacterales bacterium
ACATCAAGTGTAAAACTATCTGGTATATTTTCAGGGGTACATTTTACCTTCAATCTCTTTTTAGAAAATATCAAAACACCTCTCTCTTTTATACCCTTAGCAACTCCTACAGTTTTTACAGGTATCATAAACTTTGATACCACTTTTGGAACTGCAACTTTTAAGTCAACATGTAAAAGGTCACTTGTAACAGGATCTTTTTGATACTCTTGAACTGCAACCTTTAACTCTTTGTCGCCTACTTTTACATCAAAGAGTAGATGAGTCTTATTTTTTACAGTTTTTATAAACTCATTCTTTTTAAAAGCTGCATTTATATTTTCTATCCCCTT
Organism: Campylobacterales bacterium; assembly: GCA_027038235.1. GTDB lineage: Bacteria > Campylobacterota > Campylobacteria > Campylobacterales > JALSKU01 > JALSKU01. The sequence goes on from JALVXV010000129.1 coordinate 333, forward strand.
GCCATATATATTAGCAATTAGATAACCATCTCGCCTTAAAGCTTTAGTAGCTTTTTTACCGATACTATCTCTAATTATACCTTCTAACATCTCTTTTTCCTTATTAAAATTTGAGGGCTAATTCTATCTAAAATCACCTTACTGCCATCTTAATCCCTATTTTCAACTTATCTGAACCGACCTTTTCATCTTCATATATATCTATCTTCAACTTCAAATCATTTCTATTTGTTGCATTTAAATAGGTCTCTTTTTTAGAAATAATGCCATTTTTATATAGTTCAAAAAGAGCTTGATCAAATGTTTGAGTTTTATATGTAGTTTTTCCCTCTCTTATGGCATCTGGAATTTCACTCTCTCTATCTTCCAATATCAAAGATTCAATTCTTGCATTTTTAACAAGCACCTCTACTGCTGCAACCCTTTTTCCATCTACCCCTTTTACCAACCTTTGAGATATTACACCTTGTAAAATTGAAGCTAAAGAGAGTTTTATCCTATTTTGTTCACTTCCTGGAAACATATTTATAAGTCTTCCTATTGTCTCTTTTGCATCTGATGTATGAAGAGTTGAAAAGACAAGATGTCCGGTCTCGGCAGCATGAATTGCAGTCTCTATAGTCTCTAAGTCCCTTAGCTCTCCTACAAGTATGATATCAGGATCCTCCCTAAGTGCAGCTCGAAGAGCATCTGAAAAATTGTGTGCATCTTGTCCAATAGATCTTTGATTTACAATAGATCTTTCATCTTTAAATACAAACTCTACTGGATCTTCTATAGTTATAATATGCTTATTTTTTGTTTTGTTTATCTCATTTATTATAGATGCCAATGTTGTAGTTTTACCACTTCCTGTCGGTCCTGTTACCAAAACCAATCCTCTATTTAATGAACAAAAACTATTGATAATACTTGGTAACTTTAGTGATGCAATGGTTGGAATTTTTGTAGGAATACTTCTAAAGATACAAGATACTCCACCTATTTGAAAAAATATATTGACCCTAAAGTTATAATAATCATTTAACCTAAAGACAAAATCTACACTCTTTTGCTCAACCAATTCACCAAATCTACCCCTTAATAGCTCCTTAGCAAGCATAAGAGCATCCTCTTTTGATATAATATCAGAGGATATTTCAACAATATCACCACTAACTCTACCTCTTACAGTTGCACCAGCTTTAATATGAAGATCACTCCCTTTCCTCTCAACTAACTTTGCAAGATAAATTTTTAATCTCTTTGTCATTTCAAATGTCAAACTTCTTACATCAACCTCCATACTACTATTCACTTACAGCTCCCCCTTTAATTCATTTAATATCTCATCAAAAGCTATTTTAAATGCTTCTATTCCTTCGCTTAATAACTCATCATATATTTTATCCATATCTATACCCTGATTTTTTAAAACCCAAAAATATTCATCAATTATATCATTTGATAGAGGCTCCTTTGGGATAAAACCTCTATTTTTTAAAAACATATCTATCGTTTTAAGTGGAGCAGTATTTATAGAATCTGGATATAACAACTCTTTTATATAATAATCGCCCTCTAAATTATCCCCTTTTACACCTGTACTTGCAAAAAGTGTTCTTACATTGATAATATTTTGACTTTTTATCATATTGTATATCTTGGTTGCATTATAGATTCCTGTTAAGGATGTTTTTATATTTTTTTGCAAAAGTATATTATCTAATTTTCTATCAAATCTACTTACAAATACACTGATAACAACTTGCGGAAAATCCCTTTTGGTAGCTATTTTTTGCTGTGCTCTTTTGATAGCTTCTAAAGAGTGCTTTGCTTGAAGAGGAGAGAAAACAAGAGTTATATTTACATTTATACCACTACCTACTAACTCCTCTATGACCTCATATCCGGCATTTGTAGCTGGAACTTTTATCATCACATTTTTTTTATCTATCTTTTGATAGAGCCTTTTTCCCTCCTTTATACTCTCTTTTGTATCATCACAAAGTCTAGGATCTATCTCAATGCTAATAAATCCATCATCTCCCTTTTTGTGCAATGGCTCTAAAATATCTGCTGCTAAACCTATATCTTCACAAGCTATCTCTTCATATATCTCTTTAGCTGATAAATTCTTAAGCTCCTTTATCTTTGCTTTATAAATAGGCGAATTTAAAATAGCCTCTTTAAAAATAGCTGGATTGCTTGTAGCTCCATTTATAACACCATTATCTATCAATTTTTTAAACTCATTTTGTAAAAAATTTCTCTCTACAAAATCACACCATAGTGAAAACTTAATATCCTCTAAAAACACTCAAACTCCTTTTTGATATTATTTTCTTAATTTTCTTCTATTGCACTATTTGCATAACATTTGACAATTTTCCTCTATCGTTTTGCTACCTTCACACCAAGAGGTGATATGGTCTGCTTCCATTTCACTTACTTCAAAACTCATATCGCTTTTAACTGCCCAATACATCACATTAAGCGGAAAGTTTTTAAAAATAGTATCTATAACGGCATCTCTTTGATAC
>JALVXV010000130.1 GCA_027038235.1 Campylobacterales bacterium
TTAAAATATTTCAATAGCATAAAATGAATCAGTTCAAATATTTTTAGGATGAATAAAGATTTGCATACATTTAGATAGTAATTTTCTTTACATTTTAGTTTATTTTGGATATAATTGCCACTTCACAAATAGCTCTTAAAATAATCCCTCTGTGATTAAGAGCTGAAAAACAAGCTTTTTAGGGCTTATAGAGGCATGATAAACTTACTTTATTCTGCTTTTACCCCCTATATGCTGATATTTTTAAATAAAGGAAACAGATGACAGTTGTAAGACTAACAAGAATGGGTAGAAAGAAAAAACCTTTTTACAGGATTGTTGTAACAGATAGTAGAAAAAGAAGAGATGGTGGATGGATAGAATCTATCGGATATTATAACCCTTTGACTGAACCTGAGACTATCAAGTTTGATGCTGAGAGACTTGAGTATTGGAAAAGTGTCGGTGCAAAACTAAGTGATAGGGTAAAAAAGATAACTCAAAGCAGATAAAATGGTTGAGGATTTTATACGAGAGTTTACTCTTCTTTTAGTCGATAAGCCTGAACTTGTTACTATTGAAAACAAAACTGTAGATGATAATTATAGTGAGATCACTATATATGCACACAAAAATGATACAGGTAAGCTTATAGGAAAAGAGGGGAAGATGATAAACTCTCTAAAGACAGTCATATCTGGTTGTAAAGCAAAAGACAATAGATCATATAAGATCTTGGTAAAAGCGATTGAAGAGTAGTGGTAAACTTTTAAAGATTGCCCAAATAGGAAGAGGTGTAGGTCTTAGAGGCTTTTTAAAGCTCCATCTACATAGCGACTTTCCAGAGCAATTTAAAAAAGATAGCAAATTTTATCTTTCAAACAAAAAAGAGTTGATCGTAGAAGAGTATGACCAAAAAAGAGGTACCATAAAATTTGTCGGCTTTGATGACAAGGAGAGTGCCTCAACTCTTACCAATCAATTTTTGTACACAACCTATAAAGAGAGCCGAGAAAATTGTTCATTAAAAGAGGGAGAGTTTTTTTGGTTTGATTTGATGGGTGCTTTGATTTTGGAAGATGGTATGACTCTTGGGCAGGTTGAAGATATTCAAAGATTTGAGCCAGATGATTTTTTGCTAGTTAAAACAGATAAAAGATTTGTGGATATGTCGCTACCTAAGCAATTTCTTATCCCCTATATAGAGAGATTTATTCTCAAATTTGATAAAGAGAATAAAATAGTTTATACTAAAGATGCACTAGAACTACTTAAGAGCTCATGAAATTTACATTTGTAACTCTTTTTCCAAATCTTATAGAGCCCTACTTTAAAGACTCTATATTAAAAATTGCAACTCAAAAAGGAGTTATAGAGATTGATTTTGTAAATCCTAGAGATTTTACAAAAAATAGACACAATAGGGTTGATGATACTCTTATTGGAGGTGGTGCAGGGATGCTTATGATGCCTCAACCACTAGATGATGCTATAAAATATATAAAAAAACAAGATCCCAAGGCATATATCATCTTTCCTACTCCAAGTGCAAAACTATTTAAACAAAAAGATGCAAAAAGACTTAGTAAAAAAGAGCATATTGTATTTGTTAGTGGTAGATATGAGGGAATTGATGAGAGAGTTATAGAGATATATGCCAATGAAGTTTTTAGTATAGGTGATTATATCCTTACAGGTGGTGAACTTCCCTCTTTGGTAATGTGTGATGCCATCAGTAGAAATATACCCAAAGTACTTGGAAATAGCTCCTCTCTTGAAGTTGAAAGTTATGAGGATCATCTTTTAGAAGCCCCATCTTTTACTAAACCAAATATTTTTGAAAAAAATAGTGTTATTAAAGAGTTTTTAAAGGGAAATCACGCTAAAATTGCAACCTTAAAATATGATTTATCGCTTTTAAAAACAAAGTATCATAGAACTGACTTGTATAGAAAGCTAAAAACCAAAGGAAAAGATTATGAGAAATAGATATATAGATGCTTACGAGCAGAAGCAGACTCAGCAAAAGAGTATACCTGATTTTAGAGCTGGTGATACACTAAGAGTTGCTGTTACCATTAAAGAGGGTGATAAGACAAGGATTCAAAATTTTGAAGGTGTCTGCATAGCCAAAAGAGGAAGTGGTACAGGAGCTACCTTTATAGTTAGAAAAATTGGAGCTAACAATATTGGAGTTGAAAGAATTTTCCCACTTTATAGTGATAGTATTGATAGCATTACAGTTTTAAGAAGAGGTAAAGTAAGAAGAGCAAAACTTTTCTATCTAAGAGAGAGAAGAGGTAAAGCAGCAAGAATTAAAGAGTTAAAAAGAAAGTAGTCTGACCCATATAAGTTTTGTTTAGAGGGGTTAAAGCTAGATATCAAATCTAGCTTTAACCCCCTTTGCTTTTTTATAAAGCTTCAGCATCCTCTTCGCCAGTTCTTATCCTGATAGTTTTTTCAACATCTAAGATAAATATCTTTCCATCACCAATTTTTCCAGTCTTTGCTTTTGTGGTTATTATCTCAAGAGCTTTATCCAAAAATGGTTCAGTAACAACTATCTCTATCTTTATCTTTGGCAAAAAATCTACCACATACTCTGCCCCTCTGTAAAGTTCGGTATGACCTTGTTGTCGTCCATACCCTTTGACTTCACTTACTGTCATACCTTCTATCTGTGCTGCTACTAAAGCCTCTTTTACCTCATCAAGCTTAAAAGGCTTTATTATTGCTTCAATTTTTTTCATCATTTATCTCCTATAGATTTAAGACTTCTTCGCCATGAACGGCTTCATCAAGTCCCATTTGTTCAGTCTCTTCATCAACCCTAGCACCACCTGTTATGGCTGAAGCTATA
>JALVXV010000131.1 GCA_027038235.1 Campylobacterales bacterium
CGTTTTTTAGCCAAATGATTTTATCTAAACCAAAAAGATTTTTAAGTTTTTTCTCTATTTGTTCTTTGGAGAGTTTAGGGTTTCTGTTGGGATTTAAAAGACATTTTGAAGTAGTAAGTAGTACACCCTTTCCATTTGTATCTATACTTCCACCCTCTAAAACCATATCAATTTTTCTAAGCTCATTTGAAAACACCCCTTTTTTATAGAGGGTACTATTTAACTCATTATCAAGTTTTGAGTCAAATTTTTCTCCCCACCCATTAAAAATAAAATCATAAGAGATGATCTTATCATTGGCAAAAATATCAATAGCTCCATAATCTCTTATCCAAGTATCATTTATCTTAGCTTGAGTATAGATGATATTGCTATTTTCTATCTCTTTTAGCTCACTTTTAATAGATCCAATATCATCACAAATAACCAAACACTTTTCATATTTTGATATAGCTTTGATAATATCTTTATAAGTTTTTTTCACATCATCAAGACAACAAACCCAGTCACTTTTCTCATGAGGATAAGCAACCATAACACACTCTTGCCTCTCCCATTCAGCAGGTAATCTTTTGATATTAGGGTTAAATCTAACTCTGTAATGATTTTTAGAAAACATAGGCTTTACCAAGTATTTCTCTTGTTTTATTATCATCTTTTAGTAGCCTTTTTTAACTCTTTCATTAGTTGTATAGTTAAAATATCCTTTGCATTTCCTCTTTTTTTTAGATGTTTAATTATCATATCAAATCTCTCTTGATTGAGATGTTGTCCAAATTTAACTTTTGCTTTTATCTTGCTAGGAGTTAGTTTGTAAATCATTGTAGCATTTATTGCTTTTTGATAAATTTTTTCACTAAGAGGTTCATATTTTCCCTCTTTTTGAAGTTTTTCCATTAGTGCAGATAGTGCTTTTACTTTTTCATCATAGTTTTCGACAAATTCAATTTTGCCATCTATTATGACTGATTTGAAAAACTGTGTCGCTGGACAAGCTAAATTATCATTTGAGCTAAAGTAAGATTGGATCATAGAGTATGCTTCAACGACACTAAATGAGGCATATTGATTATGCTTTAAAATATTAATTTTTTTACCCTTTTTTGAACCATGAAAATAGAGATCTTCATCTATTGATACAAAGTTAATTGGCAAACTATATGGTCTATTGTTATCACAGATTGCCAATGTGCCATACTCTGCATTGTATAATATCTCATCTATCAATCTCTTATTGGTGATTTCATATATTTGTTTCATGTTACAAATCCTTAAACAAATTATATCTAAATTTTATAAGCCTTTAGCCTCAACCTAACATAATCAGCCACCCAGCCATCTTTTTTAGAGTAAATTTTTGGTTTTAAAATCTCTCTTACCTCTTTTTTGAATTGAATTTGTTGTTTATTGGTTAAATGAGAAATAATCCCATTGGCAAATATATCTAACCAATTTGAAATATCATCTATTTTTGTTGCTCTTGGTATTAATTTAATGTATTTAACTTTAAATCCATTATCTTCTAATAATTTTTTATAATCTTTATCTTTTGGAAAATACCAAGGGTTATTAAACTTTCCATACTCTTGATGTTTATCAAAGACCTCTTTTATAGCATCAGTTAAAAATTTTATATTGCCATACCCTCCAAATTCTGCGACAAATCGTCCATTGGTTTTTAGAGATTTTGAAATTTTTTGTATCGCTTTTTTATCCTCTTTTACCCAATGTAAAACTGCATTTGAAAAAACTGCATTAAACTCATTTTCAAAAGTCAAATCAGTAGTACTCATAACATAAGCTTCTATCCCTTTTTCTTTTGTTTTTTGCACCATGCTTTCACTCAAATCTACCCCAATAACTTTAGCACCTAACTTTTCAATTTCAACCGCTAAAGTTCCCTCGCCACAACCTAGATCTAAGATTTTTTCATTTGGTTGTGGATTTAGTAGCTCTACAACAGGAAAAGCTAAATTTGATACAAAATTAGCATGTTTTTTATATTTGTTTGCATTCCATGTGTTTGTTTCTTTCATATTTACCCTTTTTGGAGTTGTTATATATTTATCGTTTACAATAAGCTATAATAGAACTTTTCTCTATTGTATGAGAGTTTAGCATAAATCCAACTAATGCAGGATTTGCATTTTTATCTAATCCTAGTTTCTCTATATCAAGTGCATATATTGTAGTAATATAAGCATGAGCTTTAGAGCCTTTTGGAGGACAAGCACCACCAAATTCATTTTTCCCAAAATCTGTTTTACTTTGAATAGTACCTTTTGGCAATAAATTTAATGCACTAGCATTTGATACAATTTTGTTTGTATCTTTTGGTATATCAAAAACTACCCAATGCCACCATCCGCTACCTGTTGGTGCATCTGGATCATAAATAGTAATAGCAAAACTCTTTGTTCCTTTTGGTGCATTATTCCATTTGAGTTGTGGTGAAATATTTTTTCCACTACATCCAAATCCATTAAAAACTTGATTGATAGATATTTGTCCTACCATATCTTTGCTTGTTAATGTTAAACCTTTTGCAAACAAAGTATTGCTAAATAAAACAATACAACTTAATATGATTATATTTTTTTAATGCAAATTTCATATCTTCTCCTTTTTTATTAATGTATCAGCATATTACAAAAAATAGAAATTTAAAAGTATAAGAAAAGTTATATTTTATGTCGGAATTCTTTGGGTGTTTGATTATATTGTTTTTTAAATTGAGAGATAAACCACGAAACTGTTGAATATCCACATTCTGTAGATATATCTGTTATTGTCTTATTTGTATTTTTTAGCATTAAAGTAG
>JALVXV010000132.1 GCA_027038235.1 Campylobacterales bacterium
TTAATAGGAGCCGAAAGCAATCAATTTGGCTCTAACATGAGGTATCTTAAAGGGGATGATTTGGTATTTGAAGCAGATGAGAGCGATGAGAGCTTTTTAAACTCCAACCCATATCTAGCTATAGTTACCAACTGTGAGCCTGAGCATATGGAGTATTACAATTATGACTTAAAAAGATTTTATCAAGCTTATGAAAAATTTTTAAAAATGGCAAAAGTAAGGGTAATAAATGCTGAGGATGAATATCTCTCAACTTTAAAAATAGAAGCCATTAGGCTCTACCCCTCAAAAGATATAACTGATATAAATTATGTGATTGAAAAAAATAGACCTTACACATCTTTTAGCCTCAAAAATTTTGGAGAGTTTAAAGTTTTTGGCATGGGTGAACATGTAGCACTTGATGCATCTTTGGTGATACTTGCTGCACTACATGAGGGTTTAGAGGTTGAAACTATCAGGGAAAAGTTAAAGGGTTATAAGGGTATTAAAAAGAGATTTGATATACTTTTAAGTGATGATAAAAAAGCTATCATAGATGACTATGCACACCATCCTACTGAGATAGAAGCCACATTAAAATCAGCTAAAAAATTTGCAACTCTTATGGGGTATAAAAATGTAAATGCTATATGGCAACCACATAAATACTCAAGAGTGATAGATAATCTTAAAAAATTCAAAGAGTGTTTTAAAGATGCAGACAAATTGACTATACTTCCTGTATGGAGTGCAGGTGAAAAAGAGGTAGATATAGACTTTGAAAGCTTATTTAAAAAGTATAGCCCAAAATTTGCAGATAAAATAAAAAGAGAAAAAGATAAAATAAAACTCATAAAAGATAATAAGTGTGTTGAAGAGTTTGATAATGAGCTTATCATAGGTTTTGGAGCAGGAGATTTGACCTATCAGCTAAGGGGAAAGTTGTGAGAATTATACTTTTTTTGATAGTAATCATCCTAATATTGATAATTTTTTCAAATAAATCCATAGAAAAAAGATCAAAAATAATTTTTTCTACTCTTTTGCTTATTCTATTTGTATTGGGATATTTGTATGAAGATTATATTGAAAACAAACAGAGTGAAAATATTGCAAAAGTAGAAGCTTTTAAACAAGGCAAAAAGCTTATCTGTAAAAAAAGAGTTACTATAGATAACAAACACTTTATCTATTTTAGTGGCACTCAAACTTTTGCTGCAAATAAGCAGAGTAAATATATCGATGTTATTTTTAGTGTAGAAGAGTGTAAGGTGTTAGATAAATAATGCACAATATCATTTCAAAATTGGACTTAAAAGAGTTTATAGACTCTTTTAATACTTTTTTATCTAGGGAAAAGCCTCTTTTTATAGAGGGTGATACAAAGATACACTACCTATATATAAAAGAGCTTTCAAAATATGAGTTCAAATCACCTCCAAACATTCCATCTTTTAAAACTTATCTGATACATTTAAAAAAATTTGGAACACTTAAACTCTATGAGATATATAATTTTGTAAAAGTTTTAAACTATTTTATCTATCTTAAAAAAGTGGGTTTTGATGGCAGTTTGCTGGAATGGATAAGCAAGATAAATATACCTGATGAGATAGATAAGATACGAGATTATTTTGATGAAGAGGGTGAGCTTAAAAGCGATATAGATGAGGAGCTTTTGAGTGTTGATACCTCTTTAAAAAGAGTAAAAGAGGAGTTAAAATCAGCTTTAAAAAGAGTCTTAAACTCTCATAAGCTTACCCCTTATCTAGCAGATACTCAGATACACTATCTTCAAAATGAGGAGTGTTTGCTAGTTCGCGGTGGCTTTAATCATGTCTTGAAAGCTTCAGTTATAGGTAGAAGTTCAGGCGGCTTTTTTTATGTAGTGCCTGAGAGTGTTAAAAAGATAAAAGATAGGCAAAAAGAGCTTTTGGGTAAAAAAGAGCAGATAAGATATAAGTATGAGAAAAAAATATCATCTATCTTTAGTAAATTTTTAAAATTTTTAAAATTTATCGACAAAGAGTTTGATAGGTTTGATCATTATCAAGCAAGAGTTGCATTTTCCAAAGCAAAAGAGCTTTATTTTGTACTTTCAAATAGTAAAAAAGATATAGTTATAAAAGATTTTAAACATCCAGCTTTAAAAGAGCCTAGGGCTGTGTCGATCGAATTTACCAAAAAGGTACTTTTTATAACCGGAGTTAATGCTGGTGGAAAGACTATGCTTTTAAAGTCTATTTTAAGTGTAGCTTTTTTAGCAAAATATCTAATCCCTATGAAAATCGATAATAAAAGTTCAAGAGTGGGCAATTTTAAGCATATCATTGCGATAGTCGATGATCCGCAAAATGTAAAAAATGATATATCTACATTTGCTGGAAGAATGAGTGAATTTCATAAGCTTTTTAGCACAAAAGATGCGATTGTAGGAGTAGATGAGATAGAGCTAGGAACTGATAGCGATGAAGCAGCGGTACTTTTTAAGGCTATCTTGGATGAGCTTATTAAAAAAGATATAAAACTTGTCATCACAACTCACCACAAAAGACTCTCTTCAATGTTAGCTACTTATGATGAGGTAGAGCTTTATGCAGCACTTTATGATGAAAAAAATAGAGTCCCCACTTATAGGTTTTTAAAAGGAACTATTGGCAAAAGTTATGCTTTTGAGACAGCTTTGAGGTATGGCATACCGGTAGGTATAGTTCAAAATGCCAAAAAGATTTACGGCGAGGAAAAAGAGAGTTTAAATGATCTTATCCAAAAAAACATAGAGCTTGAACTTGAACTAAAAAGAAAAATCGAAGAGACAAATAAAACTCTTGAA
>JALVXV010000133.1 GCA_027038235.1 Campylobacterales bacterium
AATGTATTATACATCCTTAGCTATTATCCTTGGATTTAGTATACTTACAACTTCCAACTTTATACCTACCATCTACTTTGGTCTATTGACAGTCGTTGTTATGCTTGTTGCTCTTTTATCTGCATTACTGCTTTTGCCTATACTGATTATAAAAAGCAGAAGCTTTTCATAGGGAAAAAGAGGGATAGAGGTCAAACAGTAAAGAGGCTTCAAGCCAAAAATTGCAAAGCAATTTCACCTCTTTACCCCTTTACTCCTTCTCACCTTTACCCCTTTTTAAAAAAATAATTCAAAAAAGTCTTGATATTTTAATTTTTTATGCTATAATGCTACTAAGTATTGCTTAATGGTTGATATATTCACTTTATCTCTTTTTTAGAAATCATTTGAATTATGTTTAATTGTTAGGTGGTATAATTTTTCAAAGGAACACGAACATATGCAGATTTATGTAGGAAATATGTCTTACGGGACAACAGAAGAGGGACTTAAGGATCTATTTGGCAACTATGGCGAAGTAGAGGCAGTTAAAATTATAACTGATAGAGAGACAGGAAGAGCTAAAGGCTTCGGTTTTATCACAATGAATGACGAAGGTGCGGCTAAAAGTGCTATAGAAGATCTTGACGGTAAAGAGTTTGAAGGTAGAACTTTGAGAGTAAATGAAGCTAAGCCAAGAGAAGAGAGACCTAGAAACTTCAACAGATACTAAAATCCTTGCCGTTTAAAAACGGCAAGGCACAAACCACCTCCATCCATACATCCTCCTAGATTTTAAAATTAATATAGTATTTATGTTAAAATAGTACAATTTCATATGGAAACCAACGATATAAAAAAACCTATCTTTGAAAATGAAATGTTATATATCTTAAAAGAGGACTCTTCTATACCTTGGGTAAAAATTTTTCCAAAAAAAGAGTGCAAAGAGCTTAGTGATTGCGATAAAAGTATCCAAGATATACTTATAAATACTATGATTGTAGCACAAAAGGCTATGATAGATTTTTATAATCCTACAAAGATAAATATAGCTATGTTTGGAAACTATCTGCCAAAACTTCATATCCATGTTATGGCTCGTTTCAAAAATGACTCGCACTATCCTGAGCCTATGTGGGGCAGAAAACAGAGAGAAAGTAGTTTAAATCTTCCCTCTTTTAATGATTTTATACAAATATTACAGGAGAAATTGAAATGATACAAGAGAGAATACTTTTAGTTGAAGACAACAAAGCTCTTTCCAAGCTTATAAAAAGAAAAATGCAAGACAATCTAAATTTTGACATTATCCAATCTTATACTTTAGAAGAGACAAGTAATATTTTAGAAGATAATGATGATTTTTTTGTAGCACTTCTTGATCTTAATCTTCCCGATGCACCCAATGGAGAGATAGTTGATCTTGTTTTATCTTATGATATTGCTTCTATCATTTTAACAGGTAGCATTGATGAGCAAACAAGAGATGACATGCTAAAAAAAGGTATTATTGACTATGTCTATAAAGGTAATATGGAGGATATAAACTATATCTTTTCACTCATACAAAGACTTTTAAAAAATAGAGATACTAAAGTTATGGTAGTAGATAGTTCTCAAGCTACTAGAAGGTATTTAAAGGAGATTTTGATTAGGCATATGTTTAAGGTATTAGTCGCAGCTCATGGAGAAGAGGCTCTAAACTATCTTGAGGACAATAAAGATATAAAGCTTATTTTAACTGATTATAATATGCCTGTTATCGATGGTCTTGAACTTACCAAAAGAGTAAGGGAGCATTATAGTAAACAGCAATTACCAATTATATCATTAACCAATAATAACGAACATCTCATATCTGCAAAATTTTTAAAATTTGGTGTAAATGACTTTATCAATAAACCCTTTTCCAATGAGGAGCTTATCTATAGGATAAACAATACTTTAGAATCAATAGAGCAGATAGAGCTATTATCTAGGTTTGCTAACTATGACTTTGTAACAAATTTGCACAATAGAAGATATTTTTTTGACAATATAGATGATTTTTTAAATAGCAATGATCACTATGCTATAGCAATGCTAGATATAGATCATTTTAAAAAGATTAATGATACCTATGGTCATGATGTGGGTGATATGGTTTTAAAACATTTAAGTACTATTTTAAAAAACAATACAAAAGGCTCTGATTTGGTAGCAAGATTTGGTGGAGAGGAGTTTTGTATAGCTTTAGCAAATATAGATGAAAAAACTGCTATAAGATTTTTTATAAAACTTAAAAATCTCATCTCAAATGAGGAGGTAAAGTTTAAAAACTATACTATCAAATATAGTGTATCTATAGGAGTAGTTTCAAAAGATGAAAAGGAGTGTATAGAAAAACTTATTCAAAAGGCTGATAAAGCTCTTTATAAAGCAAAGAGGGGTGGTAGAGATAGGGTTGAAATATATTAAAACCCAAATTTTGCCCTAGAGCTTAATGAAATATAATATAAGGAGAGGATTGATGTCTCCCCCTCCCCTTTTGATACTCTATTTTTGCTTTTCTAAAGCGATCTTAGCATATTTTTCGCCAAGTTCAAATGCAGTTTTATTAAGTTCTACAAATTTTGGTGGAACTTTTTCTATCATAGTATTGTAAACAAAGTCTCTATCCATTACTGGATCCATAGTAATTGTAATCCCCAAAGCTACAACTGATTGAGTTACGACATTGCCGACCTCCTCTTTAGCTATGGTAATAAGTGGAATTTCATATATCTTCCACTTTTTTCTATCCTCATCGCTAGGATGAACTAAGTTTGGCTCTACTACTATAATGCCACCCTCTTTTACACCCTCTTTAAAAGCATTGTAGCTAACTTGGGCAACTGAGAGCATAAACTCTATCTCACCCTCATTAGCATAAGGATATAGTATCTCTTTATCATCAAGAAGGATGTCAACCTTTGTAGGACCACCTCTTACTTGAGAAGTATAAGTTGCAGCTTTTACACCATATCCACCCTCTTGTATCTTTGCAGCAGCCAAAATCTCTCCAGCAAGAAGAACACCTTGACCACCAACACCTGTAAATCTCAATTGATGTCTCATCTGTTCTCCTTATAGTTGTACTTTTGTTTTGTTTTGAGCTGCCTCGATGACTTTATCATAAAGTTCACAATACTCTGCAGCCTCTTCATCTTTTTTCAAGACACCTGTTGGAAACAATCCTTTTCTCTCCTCTTCACTCATAGCATCATATTTTCTTTTTGATACTGTTCTGCTATCTATCCAATTAAGACATTGTGCAGCTTCACCCATTTTATTTTTTCTACCTAGATTTATATGGCAGTTTGAAAAAATATCAAAGAAAGAGTAGCCCTTATGAGTAAAACCATCTACAAAAATCTTCTCTAATTTTTTAGGATCTAAAACACTCTCTCTTGCTATAAAACTAGCTCCAGCACCTTCAGCCAATTTACAAGCATCAAATGTAGGATCTACATTTCCATATTGAGCTGTAACTGTCCACATTCCCTGAGGAGTTGTAGGACTTGTTTGTGAATTTGTTAAGCCATAGATAAAGTTATTTATAACTACATGATTTAAGTCAATATTTCTTCTACATCCATGAATAGTATGATTTCCTCCTATCGCTAAACCATCACCATCGCCTGTTACTACGATAACATGTTTATCAGGATTGGCAAGTTTTATACCTGTAGCATAAGCTATAGTTCTTCCATGAGTTGTATGAACAGTATTACAATTTACATAAGAGCTAAGCCTTCCACTACATCCAATACCAGATACGATACAAACATCATTCATATCCCATCCTAATTTATCGATAGCTCTTATGATAGACTTTAGTATAACTCCATCACCACATCCCCAACACCAAAGTGTCGGCATTTTATCCGTTCTTAAATATTTATCATAATTAAAAGCCATTAGAACATCTCCTTAACTTTTTCTACCATTTCACTTGGTGCAATAGGTCTTCCATTTGCCTTATGAAGAGTTTTAAAATCATCTCTTTTCATCACTCTTTGTATCTCTTCAAGATATTGACCCATATTTAACTCTGTTACAAAAATCTTTTCAAATCTCTCACCTATCTCTTTTAGCTTCTTTTGAGGGCTTGGCCACATAGTTATTGGTCTAAAAAGCCCAGCTTTTATACCCTCATCTCTTAATTTTTCAACTGCCTCTTTTGCACCTCTGCTGATACTTCCATAAGCAATTATGCAAACTTCAGCATCATCTAGCTTATACTCCTCATAAGAGACTATATCATCAGCATTATTATTGATCTTTCCTGTAAGTCTTTCTATGTTAAACTCACACTGCACTGCATCTTCAGTAGGAAAACCTGTAGGTCCATGATGAAGACCTGTAATATGATACTTATAACCCTTAAAGAAAGGATTTAAAACTGCAGGTTTATTCATATCCACATCATAAGGAAGATAATCCTTTGGATCTCCTGTAAACTCCTCTCTTGTTACTATCTCAAGCTCATCGACCTCCGGAATGATAGCCTTTCCTTGCATATGACCCAAAGTTTCATCTAAAAGTAAAAAGACTGGTGTCATATACTTTTCAGCTAAGTTAAATGCTCTAACAGTCTCAGTATAAGCCTCTTCCAAACTTCCCGGACACAAAGCAATACTTGCAAAATCACCATGAGTTGGATACTTTGCTTGACCAATATCTGCTTGAGAAACCCTTGTTGGAAGACCAGTACTAGGACCACCTCTCATGACATTTACTATCACCAAAGGTATCTCAGCTATAAAAGCTAAGCCTATTTGCTCTGATTTTAAACTCATTCCAGGACCACTTGTAGCAGTCATAGCCTTTGTGCCACTCATTGATGCACCAAGAGCTACTGAAATACCAGCAATCTCATCTTCCATCTGTATAAATTTACCACCGGCTCTAGGCAACAATACACTACAATCATGGGCTATTTCACTCGAAGGAGTCAAAGGATAGCCACCAAAAAATCTACATCCACATTCAACAGCCGCCTGAGCTGCTAATTTATTACCTGTTGAAATAACTTCTCTTGCCATCAATACTCCTTAAGCACTCAATTTCATATAATGATTTTTCTTTATAGCTTCTGCTCTTTGTTTTGCTTCAGGAGTTAGTTTAGCAAACTTATACTCCCCTCTTTCAGCAACATAGATAGCAAAATCTGGACAATGCAATTCGCAATCTCTACAACCTATACAACTCTCAGGATTTTCAACTGATATAGTTGCTCCAAGGATTGTAGTATCAGCTGGAACCATTGCTAAAACTCCAGCTGGACACATCTCTACACAAATATCACAAGCTTTACATCTGCTCGTATCAACCCATACCGGAGTATTTTCCGGTGCTTTTATGCTACTCATATCCTCTCCTTGTTTTACTTATTGTTTAAAACTTCTGTTACAGCTTTGCCTATCTCAGCTGGACTTATTACCACTCTTACTCCAGCAGCCTCTAAAGCCTCCATCTTCTCTTTGGCAGTTCCACTTCCACCACTTACAATAGCTCCAGCATGACCCATTCTCTTGCCTTTTGGTGCAGTTTGACCAGCAATAAAAGCAACAACTGGCTTAGAGATATTATCTTTTATATATTTTGCTGCTTGAATTTCAAGATCTCCGCCTATCTCACCTATCAAAACGATAGCTTTAGTTTTAGGATCATTTTCAAACATAGGTAAAAGCTGAAGATAACTAAGACCAATTATTGGATCTCCACCAATTCCTACCGCAGTTGTTATCCCATGTCCTTCTTGGCAAACTTGGTTAGCTGCTTCATAGGTCAAAGTTCCACTCTTTGATATAAGCCCTACACTCCCCTTTTTAAAAATCATTCCAGGCATAATACCTATCTTACACTCTTCAGCTGTAATTATACCAGGACAGTTAGGTCCTATAGTTTTCATACCATTTTTTACTGCATAAGCCTTTGCTTTCATCATATCTTGTACAGGAGCACCCTCAGTAATAATGACAGCAAGTTCTACTCCAGCATCAGCTGCTTCCATCACAGCATCAGCAACAAATGCAGGTGGCACAAATATCATGCTCACAGTTGCACCTGTAGCTTTAACTGCCTCTTTAACAGTATTAAAAACCGGTTTACCAAGATGTTCCATGCCACCTTTACCCGGAGTTACACCACCAACTATCTTTGTGCCATACTCCAAACACTGCTCAGCATGAAAGGTACCCTCTTTCCCTGTAAAACCTTGAACTATTACTTTTGTATCTTTATCTACCAATATACTCATTTCATTTTTCTCCTTCTAGTCGAAAAATAAGCTTGAAGCTAAAAGCCAAGAGCTTAGAGCTTTTGGATAAGAGTATTTATCATACTCTGAACTTCAATTAATTTCTCAACAATTTTTTTATCACTTTTTATATACTTCAATCTTCTTGCTAACTCTAATTGAGTTCTTAACTCAAACAGTGAGCCTCTTGCGATATATAAAAATTGTTTAAACTCTTTATCTGAGTTTCTACCTTTTCCCTCAGCTACATTACTTGGAATAGATACAGCTGATTTATTTATCTGCGAAATTAAATTATAAACTTCAAATGATGGAAAAGTTTTTGTAAGCTGGTAAACCAACTCGACTAATTCCATCGAACTTTGCCAAACTTTTAACTTAGTAAACAAAAAAGCTCTCCGCTCTATGCCCTAAGCTCTAAGCTCCACTCTTAGCAGCAATGACAGCCTTCTTAGCTCCATCAAGCAAATCAGTTGCTGAGATAATATTGCTTATATTTGATTTTTCTAAAATCTCTGCGGCTTCTGGTGCATTTGTACCATCTAGTCTTACGATGACCGGCACATGAACATCCACCTTTTTTGTCGCTTCTATGATACCATTTGCAATCCTATCACATCTTACAATACCACCAAAGATATTGACAAAGATAGACTTTACATTTGGATCACTTAAGATGATCTCAAAACCTTTTGCAACTGTTTCAGGATTGGCTCCACCACCCACATCTAAAAAGTTTGCAGGAGTTCCACCGACATAATTAATTGTATCCATTGTACCCATAGCAAGTCCGGCACCATTTACCATACACCCTACATCACCATCAAGCTTGATATAGCTAAGTCCATACTTTTTAGCCTCTGTTTCAGTCGGAACCTCTTCGCTTAAGTCCCTCATAGCTTCAATATCAGGGTGTCTATATAGTGCATTATCATCAAATCCTATCTTTGCATCAAGTGCTAAAAACTCTCCACTTCCTGTTCTTACAAGTGGATTTATCTCTATAAGTTCGACATCTTTATCCATATAAACTTTATATAAAGTTGAAGCAAATTTGATAAATTTTCCAATTTGTTCTTTTGGAAGTCCAAGCCCAAAAGCAAGTTCTCTTCCATGAAATCCCTGAAAACCTATACTAGGATCTATTGCAACTTTTATAATCTTCTCAGGAGTTTCAGCTGCAACTTTTTCTATCTCCATACCGCCTTCAGTACTAGCCATCATAACTGGCATCTCTTTAGCACGATCAAGCACCATTCCAAGATAAAACTCACTCTCTATATCAGCACCCTCTTCTATGTAAACCTTTTGTACAAGCTTACCCTCAGCTCCTGTTTGGTGAGTAACTAAAGTCATACCTAAAATTTCACCAGCAAGTTCTCTAACTTCATCAAGACTCTTTGCTAGTTTAACTCCACCACCTAAGCCTCTTCCTCCGGCATGGATTTGAGCCTTTACCACCCAAATATTTCCACCAAGTTCTTTAGCATTTTCAACCGCTTCATCAACACTAAAAGCAACCTTCCCCCTTGGAGTTGGCACACCATACTCCCTAAATATCTCTTTAGCTTGATATTCGTGTATATTCAATCTTCTCTCCTTATTTTAAAATAAGCTAAGAGCCAAGAGCTTAGAGCTTAGAGCTATTGGAAAAATTGCAAAGCAATTTTTCATAAAAAAGCTCTTTGCTCTATGCTCTAAGCTCTAAGCTTTTTCATACTTAGCTCTACCTATTTCATACAGATCATTCCCATAAGTATCGTTGATAACCGTTACAGGAAACTCCTCTACCTCAAGTCTTCTTATAGCTTCAGGTCCAAGTTCTGGATATGCTATAACTTCAGCACTTTTTATAGTTTTTCCTATGAGTGCTCCTGCACCTCCTGTGGCTCCAAAGTATATGGCTTTATACTTTTTACAAGCCTCTTTAACCTCTTCATTTCTTTTACCCTTTCCTATCATCCCCTTTTGACCATGTTTTATAAGAGTTGGTGAGTATGCATCCATCCTATAGCTTGTAGTAGGTCCTGCACTTCCTATAGGATCGCCTGGTTTTGGAGGAGTAGGTCCTACAAAATATATAACAGAGCCTTTCAAGTCAAAAGGTAACTCTTTCCCCTCTTCAATCAAATCCACCAATCTCTTGTGGGCTGCATCTCTTGCAGTAAACATAATACCTGTAAGATAAACTATATCTCCAGCCTTTAACTGCACAACATCTTCGTCACTAAGTGGCATTGTTAAATGATAAGTTTTGCTCATAATATATCCTTATATGGTGATATGAGAGTGTCTTGAACTATGGCACTGTACATTTACACTTACAGGAAGTGAAGCTATATGACAAGGTTGTCTCTCAATATGAACAGCAAGTACTGTTTTTGTTCCGCCCATTCCCATCGCTCCTATTCCTAGCTTATTTAACTCCTCTAATATCTCCTCTTCAAACTCATTAAGCTCTGAGTCTGGATTTTTTGTCCCTGCCTCTCTAAAGAGTGCATGTTTACTTGAGATAACTGCCTTTTCAAAGGTACCACCTATACCAACACCAACTATGATAGGAGGGCAAGGATTTGGTCCTGCATTGCTAACAACCTCTTTTACAAAATTCAAAATTCCAGCTTTTCCCTGAGCAGGGGCTAAAACTGTAGCACGACTTACATTTTCACTACCACCACCTTTTGCAGCATACTCAATCTCAAGTTTATCACCCTCAACAAGATCAAAGTGTATAATAGCTGGTAGATTGTAACCTACACTATCTTTTAAGTTAGCCCTTGTAAAGCAATCGCATGTAGAGGCTCTTAAATACCCCTCCTTATAACCTAGTTCAGTTCCTTTATTGATAGCATCTTTTAATGTACCGCCCTTGACTTTAAAATCCTCTCCAACCTTTAGAAAAAATACTGCCAAACCAGTATCTTGACATAGTGGCCTATCCTCTTCTCGTGCAATTTTTGCATTTTCTAAAATTTGCTCCAATACCTTCTTGCAAACTGGACTTTCTTCCTCGTTAAGAGCTTTTTTCAAGGCATTTAAAGCATCTTTTGGCAAATTGTAAGCAGTATGGATGATCAAATTTTTTACACTTTTGACAATGTCGTCAAACTCAACCTCTCTCATTTGAAAATCTCCTTTTCAATGAAACAAACAACCCAAAAAGACTAAAAAAAGTCTTTCTCCTTCAATGTATCGATAAGCACTTTTACTGAATCAATGCTCTTTCTAAATTGCTCTCTTTCACAATGATTCAAGCTTATTTCGATAACATCCTCTGCACCATTTTTCCCTAAAGTTACAGGAACTCCATTGACTATATCATTATAACCATACTCCCCCTCAAGATATACTGCACAAGGATAAATCTGCTTTGAATCTTTTAAAATGGCATTTATCATAAGTGCAGTAGATTTTGCTGGAGCATAGTAGGCTGAACCTGTCTTTAGGTACCCTACTATCTCAGCACCACCATGTTTTGTTCTCTCAACTATCTCTTTTATATCATCTGGTTTAAGTAAGTCTGTTAAAGGTATTCCAGCTACAGTTGAATATCTTTGAAGAGGCACCATATAATCACCATGTCCGCCCATAGTAGTAGCTCTTATTTGACCAGCTCCAAATCCAAGCTTTTCATATATAAAGTGTGCCATTCTAGCACTATCGAGTATCCCAGCCATTCCAATGACTTGATTTCTTGGATAATTCCCAACTTTCAAAGCCACATAAGTCATAGTATCCAATGGATTTGAGACCATTATCACAATAGCATTTGGGGCATGTTCTTTGACTTTTAATATAACCTCTTTTGTGATCTTAGCATTTGTCATCAAAAGATCTTCTCTAGTCATACCCGGAAGTCTTGGACTACCTGCAGTTATAACTACTACTTCACTATTTTCTATATCTTTATAACTTTGTGCAGCTTTTACGATGGTATGACTTCTAGCTGCTGCTGCAGCTTGAGACATATCAAGTGCTTTGCCTTTTGCTCTATCTTCATCTCTATCAACTAGAACAAGTCTGTGACAAGTCCCATGCATTGCTAAAGAGTAACCAACTGTTGCACCAACATTTCCTGCACCTACTATAGTTACTTTGCTCTGTCTCTCCACTACATTATTCCTTTATCTTATATTTATCTAGCTAAATAGAGATTTGCGGAATTGTACCACAAATCTCATATAATGCAAATTATTTTATTGAATTTATGATCTCATTGAGTGTTTTGCTTGGTCTCATAGAGTTTTGAGCTTTATTATCATCTGGATGATAGTAGCCACCAATATCTTGAGCTTTACCCTCAATACTCAATAACTCTTCTATAATTGTCTCCTCATTATCTTTAAGTGCTTTTGCTATTGGTTGAAATGTTTTTTTAAGCTCCTCATCCTCATTTTGCTCTGCTAAAGCCTCTGCTAAATAGGTTGCAAAGTAGTAATGACTTGCTTTGTTGTCTGGTTGACCCACTTTTCTACTAGGTGATTTATCATTTTCAAGATAAGCTTCATTTGCCTTATCAAATGCATCTGTCATCACCTTAACCTTTTTATCACCTGTTTTTTGAGCTATCATTCTAAGAGATTCAGCTAAAGCTAAAAACTCTCCTAAACTATCCCATCTTAGATGACCCTCTTTTAAAAACTGCTCCACATGCTTTGGAGCACTTCCACCAGCACCTGTCTCAAAAAGTCCGCCACCTGCTAGTAGAGGAACTATACTCATCATCTTTGCACTAGTGCCTAGTTCAAGTATAGGAAACAGGTCAGTTAAGTAGTCTCTTAGAATATTTCCTGTAACTGAGATGGTATCAAGTCCAGCTCTTGTTCTTTTTAGAGTATATTTCATGGCAAGTTCTGGAGCCATTATATGGTACTCTATCTCTTTTTTTGCTAAATATTCAGGCAGATACTCTACAACCTTTTTTATCATATTGCTATCATGAGCTCTATTGCTATCTAGCCAAAATACTATAGGTGTACCTGTTAGGCTACCTCTTTCATGAGCCAATCTTATCCAATCTTTTATAGCAACATCTTTAGCCTTATAAAGTCTCCAGATATCACCCTTTTGGACATTGTGACTCATTAGGACATTTCCATTGCTATCTTTTACCTCCATTACTCCATCTTCACTGCATGTAAAAGTATATGGATGTGAACCATACTCTTCAGCCTTCATTGCCATTAGTCCAACATTACTAACATGTCCCATAGTTGTTACATCAAATTGACCATTAATTCTACAATCCTCCATAATGGTACTATAAGTAGTAGCATAACTTCTATCTGGAATGACAGCTACACACTCTTGAAGTTCGCCATCTTTGTTCCACATTTTACCACCCTCTCTAATCACTGGTGGCATTGAGGCATCTATGATGATATCATTTGATGCATGTAAATTTGTAATAAGATTATCACTATCAACCATAGCAATATTTGGCTTACCGCTAAGTATGATAGCTTTTATATCAGCCTCGATAGCCTCTTTTTTATCGCTATTTTCTATCTTTTTAAGAAGATCTCC
>JALVXV010000134.1 GCA_027038235.1 Campylobacterales bacterium
GGAAATCTATTTGAAGCAACTCTTGCAGGTATAATTATCATTTTTTAATCCCCTTTTTGGTATAATTATATCTAAAAAGGGATAAGGGTTTGTTTATTTATCAGGAAAAAAATGGATACTGTTACAATAGCGATACTCTTTTTTTGTATGATTTTATCTCCAAATTTAGCCCAAAGGGTGATATTTTAGATATTGGATGTGGATGTGGTGTGCTTGGACTTTTGATAAAAGAGAACTTTCAAGTCAATTTAACAGGCATAGATATACAAAAAAATAGTATATTTTTATCAAAGATAAATGCTAAAAACAATAACTTAAAAGCTGAGTTTATCTGTGATGATTTTTTGAGATATAAATTTGATAAAAAGTTTGATTTTATAGTTTCAAATCCACCATTTTATAAGGCTGATAATAAACAGAGCAAAAACTTATCAAAAAAGATAAGCAGATTTAATGACTCTTTGCCTTTGGAGGATTTTGTAAAAAAGTGCAACTCTTTATTAAAACCAAGAGGTGAACTTATATTTTGCTATAGTAGTTCTGAAGCAGATAGGGTTTTTGCACTATTGGAAAATTATAAGATAAAGGTAAATGAGATAAGATGGTTACATCCAAAAGTTGATAAAAATGCGACTATTGTTATGATAAGAGCAAAAAAAAGCTCAAAAAGTATGCTAAAATGTCTATCTCCATTGATAACTCATATTGACGGTGAGTTTAGCGACGAGGTCAAAGGGATATATGAAAAAATTGGGCTAAAAAGTTTGAAATGCGATTTGGGATATGGGGTTTAGGATTTGGGATATGGGATGTGGGATTTGGGGTTTGGGATGAAGAGTGAAAAAAAACAATCACAAGCAACTAATCACCAATCACGAATCACTAATCACGAATCACTAATTACAAAAGAGGGTTTTAGCTACTCTTTTAAGCCTTCAGCTTGTAGTGAATGTGATGGACGGTGTTGTAGGGGTGAGAGTGGATATATCTGGGTAAACAAAGATGAGATAGAAAAAATAGCTAAATTTTTAAAGATAGATGAGGAAAATTTTAGGAAAAATTACTTAAATAGGGTAAAATACAAATTTACAATCAAAGAGGTCAAGATAGATGGTGAATTTGAGTGTATTTTTTTTGATAACAAAACAAATAGTTGCCAAATCTATGAGGTGAGACCAAATCAGTGTAAAACATTTCCCTTTTGGGACTATTTTAAAACACATTTAAAAGAGGTGAAAAAAGAGTGTATAGGTATAGTATAATAATTTTATCAATTTTAGCAATATTTTTTAGTGGGTGCAGCCCAAAAAATCCAACTCCAAAGGGAGCTACTATAAGAGCATACAAAGATGAAAATAGATATCTTTTGTATGCCTTAATGCTCTCTCAAAATAAGGATTATGAAGGTGCTTATAGATATTTTGTAAAGCTCTATAAACATACAAAAAATATACTCTATCTAAAGTATGCCATTAGCCTTAGTGCAAAACTTAAAAAGTATAATGATTTTTATCTGCTTGTTAAAGAGGGGCTAAAAGATTATCCAGACAATGATATATTAAAAAGGGAGCTAATAAGGTATTATATTTTTAAAAAGGATAACAAAAAAGTGGCCTCTTTGACTTTAGATCTAATAAAAGGGTCAAAAACAGAGGAAAATTATAAATTTGCTGGTTCAGTCTTTTTAAATCTAAAAAATTATGAACTATCCTTTAAATCTTTTGAAAAGGCATATAGCTTTCATTACGATGAGGATTTGTTAAACAATATTGCAGATATTTTATATCTCTTTTTAAATAAAAAAGATGAAGCAATTGCCTATCTTGAGACCCACACAAGACTTAGAGGGTGTTCTAAAAAGGTTTGTTATAAGCTTGTAGATATATATGCAAAAGAGAAGGATATAAATGGGCTTATTTCAACATATAAAAGGCTTTATAAAAAGTATAAGGATGACAAGTATGCTAAAAAAGTAGCCCAGCTTTTGCTCTATCAAGGAGAGAAGAAAGAGGCTATAAATTTTTTGAAAAAAAATGATATAGATAAAGAGATGTTAGCAGATATTTATATCTCTATTAAGGATTTTAAAAATGCTTATAAAGTTACTGAAGAGTTATACAAAAAGACAAAAGATGTAAAGTATCTTGGAAGAATGGCAGTATATGAGTATGAAGGTCATCCAATAAAAGATAAAGAGCTTTTAAAATCGGTCATCAATAAATTTGCAAAAGTAGTAAAAACCCTAAATGATCCACTCTATCTAAACTATTATGGATATTTGCTTATAGATCATGATATAGATATAAAAAAGGGTATAGCTCTTGTCAAAAGAGCCTTAAAAAAAGATCCTAACTCCCCATACTATCTTGATTCTTTAGCTTGGGGTTATTATAAACTTGGACTTTGCAAGAAAGCAGAAAAGATAATGAAAAAGGTTTTTAAAATGAGCAAAGATGATGAGGTAAAAAAACATATCAAAGCTATAGATAAATGTATAAAGGATAAAAAGATAAAATGATTCTTGATGATATAATAAAAAAGACAAAAGATGAATTAGAAAAGAAAAAAAAAGAGTTTTCTATAGATTGGTTAGGTAGAAGTTTAGCCTACAATCCCTATGTGCCAAGAGATGTAAAAGAGTATCTAACCTCTACAAATGATGAGCCATACAAAATAATAGCCGAAGTGAAAAAGGCAAGTCCTAGCAAAGGAGTGATAAAAGAGGATTTTGATCCTCTTCTTATCGCCCAAGAGTATGAAAGAGCTGGAGCAAATGCTATATCTGTTTTGA
>JALVXV010000135.1 GCA_027038235.1 Campylobacterales bacterium
CTGTTGCTAGAGGTTTATCGACTAAAGTAGTTACAAGCATAGATGCCATGTTAGCAGCAGATATTATCTTATCAACTCCTGCCAATTTCAGCTTTTTATATGAGTATTTGTGTCTCATTCTTGAAATTAGTAAAACTTTTTTAGATAGGCTTCTTACACTCAATGATATAAATATATTTTGAATATCATCATGTGCTAGTGTAATAACTGCTAAAGCTTTTTTACTCATTTGCAAATCTATCAATACATTTTTGCTACTAGCATCAGCCCTATATGCAAGATATCCATCAGCTATAGCTTTATTTACCCTCTTCTCATCATTATCTATAATGATAAAATTATCACCAGATTTTTTTAATCTTATAGCTAATAACTCTGCTAAATGGCTATATCCACATAAAAGATAGTAGCTAGAAAATTTATCTATTAAGCTTTTTATCTTTTCAGAATGCAACTCCTCATCTTTTTCATTGAATGCTGAGACGATAATAGATGTTGAAAGAGCTATCAAGCCAATACCTATAAATACAATAACAGCGGCCACACTTCTACCTTCGCTACTTATAGGTACAATATCTCCATATCCTACTGAAGTGATAGTTACCAATGACCAATAAAAAGCATCATAAATTGTATTTATATTTGGGTTGATATGCTCCTCAAAGACATAAATACTAACTCCAGAGATAAAGATAACAAAGAAAAATAGAAAAATGATCATAAAAAGTTCTGACTTTTTATAAACCAATATCTTTAAAAAATGTGTCAAATAGTTTGAATATCTAAGAAGTTTAAAGGCTCTAAAAAGAACAAAAATTCTAAGGATTCTTAACTCTCTAAAACTTGGAAGTATTGCTAAAAGATCAATAATCGCTAAAGGAGAAAAAATATACTCTATCTTTTTAGATACAATCTTTTTAAAGGCTTCAAATATCTTAAATCGTCTATCTAAAAAAAGGCTATCTTGATACTCCTCTATAATAACTTTATGAATATCACTATATACCCAAAATCTTAATATATACTCTATTATAAAAAATCCTGTTACTACATAGATATCATAAAAGATGATCCATCTATCTAAAGGGTGTTTTACTTCATCAATGATTATGATAACACTTGTAATAATAAGAAAGATCATAAAGTAATTGAAGTATCTGCCATATCTATAGCTATTATCTTCAAGAACTCTTTTTATATTTGATTTTATTTTATTATATCTTTGTGATTCATCTAAAAAGAATGAAAATTCAACTATAACTTTACTTATCTTGTTCAAGTAAGCCTCTTTTTAAGTAGTTGATTTATTTTAGCTGGATTTGCTTTGCCTTTACTAGCCTTCATGCATTGTCCTACAAAAAATCCTAAAAGTTTCTCTTTTCCAGCTTTATACTCTTTTACTTTGTCTTCATTATTTTTTAATATATCATCTATAATAGCAAGTAAAGCACCCTCATCACTTACCTGTTTAAGCCCTAGTTTTTCTATGACGACATCAACCTCCTCATCATTTTCCATCAAATAATCAAGCACATCCTTTCCAGCCTTGCCACTTATGGTATTATCCTCTATCCTTTTGACAAGTGTTGAGAGCTTTTTTGCATCTACAGGAGAGCTCTCTAGGCTTAGTCCATTTTTGAGCCTTCCTAAAAGTTCAACTGTAAGCCATGTAACACAACTTTTTGGAGTAGCCCCCTCTTTTATCATATCTTCAAAAAAGTTAGCCATTGTAAGAGAAGATGTTATCACAGCTGCATCATACTCTTTTATCTTATACTCATTTACATATCTTTGCTTTTTCTCATCAGGAAGTTCAGGTATATTTTTGCCCTCCTCTATCATCTGCTCACTCAATATCACAGGCAATAGATCTGGTTCAGGGAAGTATCTATACTCATCACTATCCTCTTTGCCTCTCATACTCCTTGTAGTACCTGTTGGCAAATCAAATAACCTAGTCTCTTGAACCACCTCTTTTTCATATAAGCCATCTTCCCAAGCCTCTATCTGTCTTTGTATCTCATACTCTAAAGCTTTTTGAATAAACTTAAAGGAGTTCATATTTTTTATCTCAACTCTTGTATAAAGCTTTTCATCACCCTTTGGTCTTATAGAGACATTTACATCACATCTAAATGAACCCTCTTGCATATTGGCATCGCTAATATCAAGATATCTAACAATCGCATGAAGTTTTTTAAGATACTTTACAGCCTCATCTATACTCCTGATATCAGGATCACTTACTATCTCTAAAAGAGGAGTACCTGCTCTATTTAAATCTACTTTGCTATAGCCCTCTTCATGGATATTTTTTCCTGCATCCTCTTCTAAATGGGCTCTTGTGATCCCTATTCGCTTTTGAGTGCCATCCTCAAAGTCTATAAAAAGTTCACCATTTTCAACGATAGGTATCTCAAACTGGCTTATTTGATACCCCTTTGGCAAGTCTGGATAAAAATAGTTTTTTCTATTGAATATAGATTTTTTATGTACGGTAGCATTGATAGCATATCCAAAGTTTATAGCCTTTTTTACTGCCTCTTTATTTAAAACTGGTAAAGCACCTGGTAAGCCTAGGCAAACTGGACAAACATTGGTATTTGCTTTTTCGCCAAAAGATGTAGCACAAGAGCAAAATATCTTAGTTTTAGTGTTTAATTGAATATGCACCTCTAAACCAATAACAACTTCAAACATTATAAACCTTTTAATATAAATATAATACCTGATTTTATCATTTTTTTCTTTTAAAGGCGATTAAAATTGGGAT
>JALVXV010000136.1 GCA_027038235.1 Campylobacterales bacterium
ATCTATGATTTTAGAGATGCTTTTTATTTAAGAGTTATGATACTATCCACTTTTGTTCTGTCAAAATAGTATCTCTATATAAAATTCTACCTAAAAACTTATCACCTTTTTTATACTTTCCTACACCTTTTGGTGTGCCACTTAGTATAATATCCCCATCTTCAAGGCTTAAAAAAGTTCGTATCTCCTCTAAGATAGCCTTTGGTTTATATATCATGTGAGCTACATCCCCTTTTTGGACTAGCTTGTCATTGATATAAAGCTCCAAACCAAGCTCACTAATTTTACTTGAAAAAGGCACAAATTTACTAAAAACCGCTGCACCATCAAAGCTCTTTGCTCTCTCCCACGGTAAACCTTTGTTTTTTAGATAACTTTGTAGCTCTCTTTTTGTTATATCCAAACCAAAACCAACCCCAGCAATTTTTTTATCTATTACTAAAAAGCCTATCTCACCTTCATAGTGATTATCGTTACTTACATATCTTAACTCACTACTTATAGCAGAGTTGGGTTTTAAAAAAAGTACCATATCTTTTGGTACCTCATTATCAAGCTCTTTTATATGATCTATATAGTTTCTACCTATACACACGACCTTACTTGGAGTTATTTTTTTATTATTAAAAGTTATACTATTCAAAATTTATTACCTCTGTTTCTCTCTTAATCTTTTTATATCCTCAGCTAATTCATCTAATAGGGCATATAGTTCAAGACTAGCCTTTTCCATATTTTGAAAATTTTGAACTATTATCTTCTCATTTTCTATCCTTTTATCACCATTTTTTATAAATTTTAAGTTTTCTAGCACACTATCATGTACGATTTTGTGAGGTCTGTCTATCTTTTGGTATGATGGAGCTTTGCCAAAAACTCTTCTACCCTCATTTTGGTACCAAAGACCAAGTCGGCAATGCTCACTATCTGCGAAGGTAGCATTTTTATCTGCATCTACGATAGCATTATAAGCATTTGCCTTATAGATGATATGATCTATCTTTACCATTATTAAAAATATCTCATTTTTCATATCCTCTGTTAAATGTGATGCCTCTTTTGAATTTCTCTCAAGCTCTTGCATAATCTTTTTATATTCATTTACTATATCAGATACACTATTTGATACCTCTATCATATTTTGGGATTTGCTTACTATATTGCTAGTCTCTTGCTTCATGCTATTTATAGATACATTTATCTCACTTGTAGCTTTTTGTGTTCTTTCAGCTAGTTTTCTAACCTCATCAGCAACCACCGCAAAGCCTCTTCCATGCTCCCCTGCTCTTGCTGCTTCAATGGCAGCATTTAGTGAGAGGAGATTGGTCTGTTCAGCTATATCTTTGATAAGATCTACGACTGAGGTGATGTTGTTGCTCATCTCATCTAATTCATTGATAGTAATATTTGAGTCATTTATCTGCTCAGATAAAATTTGCATATTTTCTAAGATCTTTTCAAGTACCTCTAAGCTCTCAGTAGATTTTTTGCTAGTATTTTCAGAGCTATTTAAAACTACATCAAGGTCTCCTATTAGATTTTCAGTTTCACTTTGTATCAATGCTAAACCCTTACCAACATCTCCAACAGATCTTACATTTGCACTAAATTTGATAACCCTTTGTCTTTGATTTGCCTCCTCCATAGCTTTTATACCATTTTGCACCATATAAATTGCAGTTGCAAAGTCCCCTTTTAGCCCCTCATCAGTAAGCTTAAAAGAGAAGTCTCCCTTTGCAGCACTATCAACTGAGTGGTTTATTCTGCCGACTAAATCTTTGATAGTCTCTACAAGCATATACAACTCTTTTGTTATAATTTGCATCTCATTTTTAGGAGTCTCTATCTTGCCAACCTCAAAGGAGAGGTCTCCATTGTTTACCCTTTTTATAACATTTTGAAATCTCTCAATAGCTACTATAATAGAGTTTGCTATATTCCTAGAGACAAAAGCTAAGATAGCAAGTACAATCAAAGAGATCAAAAAGATGATTATCATTTTTGTTAAAACTGTATTTGCAATCTCTTTAGATGTGTTGATAAGCTTATTATCTATAAAATTTTCCATCTTTTTAAGAGAGTTTATCTTGCTTGTTATAGTCTTAAACCAGTAGGTCGCATCCACTTCAAAACTACTATATTTTGAAAAGGCTATCTCTCTCATCCTTTCAACTTCTAAAAATGGTTTCTCTTTGGAAATTTGACTATAAAAGCTCAAAATATCTTTATCAGCTGTCATCTTAAAAAGATGTAAAAGCACCTTTTGCTGAGAGACTACAGAGATAAACTTTCTTTTTAAAAAAGATGTAAAAGAGTCTTTAGCAAATACTCCTGTAAGCACCGCTCGTTCGATTCCTGCTCTCTCTTTTGCAGTTGCAAAAAGCACCAATGAGTTCATGATATTTCTTATCTTTGGAAGTTTTGGAAATGTAGAAAATCTAGCAATTAGATCCAAAATAGTTTTGTTTAAATTGGTATAGTAATTTACCTCATCTTTGGTGCTTATTTTTAGATTTTTTACTTTCTGTCTTATGCTATTTAATTTAGAAAAATCAATGCCCTTTATAGCCTCTTTTGTGTATAGGTTGTCATAAGATTTTAAATACTCTTTTAAAAAAGAGAGCTGTCTATCTGTATTTTTTACTTGATTTGGTAGTATTTGGACAAATTTTTTACCTTTTGAGTTTAAAAACCCTGCACTTGCACCTCTCTCTTTTTGAAGTTCATGCACTACATTGCTTAATTTAACTGAGAG
>JALVXV010000137.1 GCA_027038235.1 Campylobacterales bacterium
CAATTGCTTCATCTTTGGCAGCTGATATCTATGATCTTAAAATATTAAAAGATGATTTTGAAGATATTGCAGGAAATGTTACAAGATTTTTTATACTCTCAAAAGAGCAAATTATACCCAAATATGACAAAGATGAAACCTATGTAACCTCAGTAATATTTGAAGTTAGAGATATACCTGCAGCACTTTACAAAGCTCTTGGGGGATTTGCTACAAATGGTATCAATCTAAAAAAGCTTGAAAGTTATTCGCTTAACAAAGGATTGCCTGTTAGCCATTTTCATATAGATATCTATGGACATACAAAAGAGAGATCAATGCAGTTAGCACTAGAGGAGCTATCCTTTTTTGCCCAAAAGATAAAAATTCTTGGAGTTTATAAAAAATTTTAGAGCATTTCAAAAAAACCTACTTAGTGATAGTTTTATTAAATAATTTTATATTTTATAGTATAATGCTAAAAAATTATGGGGTTTGCAGGTGTTATTTAAGATAAAAAATTCTACTTTGGTCTATTTAAGTGCTTTGTCTTTTGTACTCTTTTACAACTTCTCATTTTTTAGTAATGTTTTAAAAGTATATAAATTTGATGGATTTAACATCATATATATCATATCCCTTAGTATAGTACTTTACTATTTGATAGTTTTCTTGCTAAACCTTATTAATACAAAATATACTCTAAAGCCTATACTTATATTTTTATTTATTGCTAGTTCTTTAGCAGCTTATACAATGGATACATTTAATGTAGTTATCAATGATATAATGATACAAAATATTATGGAGACCGATAGTGGTGAAGTCTCTGATCTAGTTACAGTAAAAGCTATTATTTATCTTGTTGTTCTTGGTATCTTGCCCTCTATTTTGCTAATGTTAGCAAAAGTGGAGTATAGTGAGTTTAAAAAAGAGCTATTTTTAAGGATAAAAACTCTCTTTTTTAGCTTATTGGTCATGATAATAGTCATTTTTTCTTTTAGTAAATTTTATACCTCATTTTTTAGAGAGCATAAACCATTAAGATACTATACCAATCCAACCTATTTCATATACTCTATAGGCAAATTTATACATAGAAAATATCTTGTAAAGCCTATACCATATAGAAAGCTTGGACTTGATGCAAAGGTGCAAAGTAGCACAAACAAACCAAAGCTTGTTATCATGGTTGTAGGCGAAGCAGCAAGAGCAGCTAACTTTGAACTAAATGGTTATAAAAGAGAGACCAATCCAAACTTATTAAAATTGAAAGATTTGATAAATTTTGGAAATGTTTACTCTTGTGGAACTGAGACTGCTGTTAGTGTGCCTTGTATGTTTTCAAGACTTAGTAGGAGTGATTATAAAGATGCAAAAGCTAAAGCTATGGATACAGTCATAGATGTACTAGATCATGCTAAAGTCAATCTCTTGTGGAAAGATAATAACTCCAATTCAAAAGGTGTAGCAACGAGGATAAAAAATTATATAGATGTAAAAAAGTTAAAAGATCCTAAATATTGTAAAAATGGCGAATGCTTTGATATGATAATGCTAAAGGGACTTCAAAAATTTGTAGATACTCACAAAGGGGATATTTTTATCGTTCTTCATCAAAAAGGAAGTCATGGACCTGCATATTATAAGAGATATCCCAAATCTTTTGAAAAATTTAAACCCGCTTGTTACTCAAATCAGCTTGAAAAGTGTACAAAACAAGAGATAAAAAATGCCTATGACAATACTATACTTTATACAGACTACTTTTTATCTCAAGTGGTAAAATTTTTAAAAGCAAATTCAAAAACTCATACAACAGCTATGCTATATATGGCTGACCATGGAGAGTCTTTAGGAGAAAATGGTATATATCTTCACTCTATGCCATACTTTATAGCACCTGACTTTCAAAAGCATATAGGAGCGATGATGTGGCTTAGTGATGACTTTAAAGAGTATAGAGATAGACTCAAAAAGAGAAAAGATGAAAAATTTAGCCAAGATAACCTTTTTGACTCAATTCTTGGCATAATGGATGTAAAAACAAAAGTTTACGATAAGAAGCTTGATATTTTTCATAATGAGAAACAATGAGAAGACAGCCAAAATATAACTTTTTTAAAAATAGTACTTATGCCCTAAAGGGTTTGATTGATATTGTAAAAAATGAAACCTCTTTTAAAATAGAATTAGCTCTTTTAATTCCTGTGATACTTATAATATTGTATTTAAATATAGGTATCGCAGAAAAGATACTGCTTTTTGTTTCATACTTTTTTGTCCTCATTGCAGAAACAATAAATAGTGCCATAGAGAGAGTCGTAGACTTAGTAACACTTGATTATCACAAGATGGCAGGACAGGCAAAAGATGTGGGAAGTAGTATAGTTTTTTTAGCTATTATTCAAGCCGTTGTTGTTTGGATATTTATACTTTTTACTACCTAATACCCAATGCCCTAAAATCTTCACATTGAAGTATATACCTGACTTCGTTGTTTTTGAAGTACCACAATTTGGATATGAATTGCACCTTAGCATTTTTTTAACTCCTAAAATTGAAATTTATCCATTTATTTTTATAAATAGACATATTCAAAATTCCAGAGTCACTTGGTTTCTTGGATATATAACGGTCGACTTCACCGACAGGTTTACCTGTTCGGTGCAAGGATTTGTTAGGCTGATTTGCCTTCCAAATATAATGTATCAGGACAAAAATCTTGACCATTTTTCCATTGAATACTATCCATAAAAGGTTTT
>JALVXV010000138.1 GCA_027038235.1 Campylobacterales bacterium
CACTTCCAAGGATCTTCTCCATAGCTCTTTCTGGATGAGGCATCAAGCCAAATACATTTTTTTTCTCATTACAGATCCCTGCAATTGAATGGACTGAACCATTTGGATTGAGAATCTCTCCATGTTCATCACAATAGGTTAAAAGAATTTGTCCATTGTTAATCAACCTATCTAAACCATCGCTATCAATGTAGTAATTTCCCTCTCCATGAGCTATTGGGATATTGAGTATATCTCCTGCTTGAAACTTATGTAAAAATCTATTATCACTATTTTCAACTCTTAAATGGTGAAACTTAGATATAAAGTGAACATTTGCATTTTTTTTCATAGCCCCAGGAAGTAAACCAAGTTCTAAAAGTATTTGAAATCCATTGCAAATACCAAGCACATAACCACCACCATTAGTGTAGTCGATAATACTTTGCATAATAGGAGAAAATTTTGCTATTGCACCACTTCTTAGATAATCACCATAGCTAAAACCACCAGGCAATACGACAAGATCAGTATCTAAAGGAAGTTTTTCCTCTTTGTGCCACACAAGATTGATCGTAGCACCCAATTTTTCATAGGCATATTTTGTATCAAGCTCACAATTGGTACCAGGAAAGACTACTATAGCAACATTCATCTTAGCACCTATCTTGAACTATTATTTCATAATCTTCTATAACTGTATTGGCAAGTAGCTCTTCACTCATCTTTTCAACTCTTTGTTTTATCCCATCTTTGTCATCACTATCAATATCTAAAACAATCTGCTTACCTATATGCACATCTTTAACCTCATCAAAACCAAGTGAGTTAAGTGCATGAAGTACAGCTTTACCTTGAGGATCAAGCACTCCCTCTTTAAGCTTTATATTGACTATCACCTTCATTCAATATCCTTTAAAATTCTATCCAATACCTCTTCATAAGCCATTTTAACTCCACCAAGACCCTCTCTAAATCTATCTTTATCGAGCTTTTTTTGTGTATTTACATCCCAAAATCTACAACTATCTGGACTTATCTCATCTGAGAGAAGTATATTGCCCTCTTTATCCTTTCCAAACTCTACTTTAAAATCTACAAGATTTAAATCTCTTTTCAAAAAGAAGCTTTTTAGTATCACATTTATCTCTCTACCAAGCCTCTTTAACTCTTCAAGTTCACTCTCACTAGCAATATCAAGCATCAAACAGTGTTCATCATTTAAAAGAGGATCACCAAGTTTATCATCTTTATAGTAAAGCTCTACCAAAGCAAAAGGCAAAATCGTACCATCTTTTATACCCAATCTCTTTACCAAAGAGCCTGTTGCTACATTTCTAACAACTACTTCTAAAGGAATAATATCAACTTTTTTGACCAACTGCTCATTTTCACTTAAAGTTTTAACCAAATGTGTTTTTATACCATTTTCTTCTAAAAGTTTAAAAAGTTCAGTACTAATTTTACAATTTAATGCACCTTTACCCTTTTCTTGCCCTATTTTTTGAGCATTAAATGCTGTCAAATCATCCTTGAACTCAGATATCAAAAGATCCTCATCTTCGCATCTATAAAGCCTTTTACCTTTCCCCTCATAAAGTAGTTCTAATTTTTTCATTCAATACCCTTTGTTGGACAAAGCATAGAGCATAGAGCATAGAGCTAAGAGCCTAAAAAGCTCCAAGCTCTCTGCATTTGGCTCTAAGCTTTTTATTTAGCCTTTTTCTCTATATCTAAAACCTTCACTATATCAAGAGCTGTTTTAAGTTGCAAATCTTTATAAATATCCTCTTTTTTTAGTATCTTTTTGCCTTTTAAATTTTTATCTTTTTTGACTACTTTTTTGCCATCGGCCTTTTCAAGTTCGCTCTTTAAATGTTTTTTAAGCTCCCTCTCTTTCAAAACAAACTTATCTCTTTTCATCGGAACTTCTGATGGATAGACAACTACATCAGGAGATACCCCAACCGATTGTATAGTCCTTCCACTTGGCAGATAGTATCTAGCTATTGTTAATCTAATAGCCTCTTTTTTATCTATAGGTAAAATCACTTGGACACTACCCTTTCCAAAGGTTTTTTCCCCTACTATTATAGCCCTTTTATGATCTTGTAAGGAGCCGCTTACTATCTCACTAGCACTTGCACTTCCACCATTTACAAGTACTACCATAGGAATATCTTTAACTGTAGAGTTGCTAGTTGCTTTATACTCAGTATTTTCACTTTTTACTCTCCCTTTTTGTGAGACAATTATACCCTTATCAACAAAGAGATCAACCAACCCAACTGCTTGAGATAGTAATCCACCAGGATTATTTCTAAGATCAAGAATTATTCCTCTTTTTTGTCTATAATCTTTTAAAGCTTTTTTTACTCCTGCGACCACCTTTTTATCAAAACTTGTAACCCTTATATAAAGAACATCACTATCTTCTATCTCTTTTGCATATACAGACTTGATCTTTATAATATCTCTAATAATTTTTATCTTTAAAGGCTTAGTTTCACCCTTTCTGACAATTGTCAATACTATTTTTGTTTTTGGCTTTCCTCTCATAAGAGAAACTGCCTCATCTATTGTCATATTGAGTGTGGATTTATCATCTATTTTCAAGATAATATCCCCAGCTTTTACACCAGCTTTGTATGCAGGTGTATCATCTATAGGAGATATAACAGTAAGTACTCCATTTCTCATGCCTACTGTGATCCCCAATCCTCCAAACTCTCCATCTGTTTGAATTTGCATCTCTTTGAAAGCCTTTTTTCCAAGAAAGGAGGAGTGTGCATCAAGATTTGATAAAAGTCCAGCTATCGCTTTATCGACTATCTTATCCATAGTCAAATCATCAACATAATACTTTTCAACCGTACCTAAAACTTTTGTAAATTTTGAGAGTGCTTTTAGTCTTGTTTCATTATCATGCTTACCATTGGCAAACAAAGATGAAGACAATAACAAAGCTCCTCCTACAAGTGTTGTCACAAACCCAAATGCTACAAATCTATTTTTTTTCATTTACTATCTTATCCCTTTATTGTATAAATATTCAAGGGGATATTTTACTTAATAATTCCTAAATAGATTGTTAAAAACAATATTAATTTTAAAAATAAAAAATTTCTACCCTATAAAATGGTAAATATTTACATAATATTTTTAATATATTTAAATGATTTTTATAAATATACTTGACAAAGATAGACTAAATGTTGTATAATTCCACTAAAAGTTTCAGCAATAAGCTGACAAAAGGAGAATATCATGAAACAACTATTTGAAAAATTGACCCATCAAATGACCGCAGCACTTGAGAGCGGTATATCACTAGCTTTGCACAATAAAAATAGTGAAGTAGAAAAAATTCATCTATTATGGGCACTGCTTACCAATAGCAACTCTATACTAAATCAAGCACTAAATAAGATGAATATAGATAAGGCTGCTATTGAGCTTGATGTAAAGTCTCAGGCTGATAGACTTCCTAAAGTATCAACAGTAACAAAAGAGAATATAAAAATATCAAGAAATTTAGCTGAGAGTTTGCAAAAAGCTGAAGGGCTTATGAACTCTATTGGAGATAGTTACTTAGCGGTAGATACTTGGATACTTGCCAATCTTGAAGATGAGCCGTTTAAGAGTATCTTTTCTAAATATTTAGATCTATTGGAGTTAAAGAAAAATCTTGAAGCTATAAGAGGTGGAAAAAAGATAGAGTCTCAAAGTGCAGATGAAAATCTTGAAAATTTGGAAAAGTATGGTATTGATTTGACCAAAAAAGCACTCAACAATGAGTTAGATCCGGTTATTGGAAGAGATGAGGAGATACAAAGGATTATGCAAATCCTCATAAGAAAAACTAAAAACAACCCCATCTTACTAGGAGAGCCAGGAACCGGTAAAACTGCTATAGTTGAAGGACTTGCTCAAAGGATTGTAGAAAAAGTTGTGCCTCTTAGTTTGCAAAACAAAAGAGTTATAGCACTTGATATGAGTGCATTAATAGCAGGTGCAAAATATAGAGGCGAGTTTGAAGATAGACTTAAAGCTGTCATAGATGAAGTAAAACAAGATGGTAATATCATCCTCTTTATAGATGAGATACATACCATTGTAGGTGCAGGTGCAAGTGAAGGAAGCATGGATGCAGCAAATATGCTAAAACCAGCACTTGCAAGAGGTGAACTTCATACCATAGGTGCGACCACTCTAAAGGAGTATAGAAAATATTTTGAAAAAGATGCAGCACTTCAAAGAAGATTTCAACCTGTAAAAGTTGAAGAGCCAAATATCAACGAAGCCTTACAAATACTAAGAGGTATCAAAGAGAAGCTTGAAGCCCACCACAATGTAACTATACTTGATAGTGCATTAGTAGCTGCTGCAAAACTAAGTGATAGATATATTACTGATAGATTTTTACCTGATAAAGCGATAGATCTTATAGATGAGGCTGCAGCTGAGCTAAAGATGCAAATAGAGAGTGAACCAATGGAATTATCCAAAGTAAAAAGAGAGATAAATGCCCTTTTGGTTGAAAAAGAGGCTCTAAAAATGGATAAATCCAAGAAAAATGAGCAGAGACTAAAAGAGATAGAAAAGGAATTAGCCGACAAAGAGGAGCATAAAAGAGCTTTAGAACATCAGTTTGAAAATGAGAAAAAGGTTTTCAATGAAATTGCTGAGCTTAAAACCAAAATAGATGAGTTAAGACGAGAAGCAGAATTAGCAAAGAGAGATAGCAATTTTAACAAAGCTGCCGAAATAGAGTATGGCAAAATCCCAGAACTTCTAAAAAAAGAGGAGCAGCTAAACGAACAGTGGGCTAAAATGCAAGAGAGTGGCACACTACTTAAAAATAGTGTCGATGAAGAGATGATAGCTAAGATAGTTAGCAAATGGACAGGTATCCCTGTAACAAAAATGCTCCAAAGCGAAAAAGAGAAAGTTTTACACATCGAAGATGAACTAAAAAAAGAGGTAAAAGGACAAGATACTGCTATAAAAGCTGTAAGTAGAGCTATAAAAAGAAACAAAGCAGGACTTAGTAGTGAAACTAAACCGATAGGTAGCTTTATGTTCTTAGGACCTACTGGTGTAGGTAAAACTCAAACTGCTAAAACTTTAGCTAAATTTTTATTTGATAGCGAAAAGTCGCTTATCAGGTTTGATATGAGTGAGTACATGGAAAAACATGCAGTCTCAAGACTAGTGGGAGCTCCTCCGGGATATGTAGGATATGATGAGGGAGGACAATTAACTGAGGCAGTTAGGAGACATCCATATAGTGTTCTTTTATTTGATGAGATAGAAAAAGCCCATCCTGATGTTTTTAATATCTTGTTACAGGTATTGGATGATGGAAGATTGACTGACAATAAGGGTGTAACGGTTGATTTTAAAAATACTATTATTATATTGACATCCAATATTGCAAGTAGCAAGATAATAGAATTTGTAGATCCAAAAGATAGGCAAAAGGCTGTGATGGATGAGCTTAAACTCCATTTTAAACCGGAGTTTTTAAA
Source organism: Campylobacterales bacterium (assembly GCA_027038235.1). Classification (GTDB taxonomy): domain Bacteria; phylum Campylobacterota; class Campylobacteria; order Campylobacterales; family JALSKU01; genus JALSKU01. Next base: position 5,511 of record JALVXV010000138.1, read on the forward strand.
TAGGCTTGATGATATAGTCATATTCAATCCTTTAGGACTTGAACAGATAAAAGAGATAGTTGATATAATGCTTAATGACTTAAGAGCAAGATTGAAAGAGAGAGATATAGAGATAACTCTAAGCGATAATGCAAAAGCACTTCTCGCAGAGGCTGGTTTTGATCCTGTTTATGGAGCTAGACCTCTAAAAAGAACTATCTATGAGCTTATTGAAGATAGGATCGCTGAAATGATTTTAGAAGATAAGATAAAAGATGGCGATACTATTTTTGTAGATGAACAAAATAAGCAAATAGCAATATCTATCAAATAGAATTTTTACCCTCTTGCTAAAAAAGCAAAAGCAAGGGGGTAAGACTCTAAATTGCCTCTATAACTTAGATATTTTATAATTTTTTATACCACTTCATGATAGAATGCAAGAAAAAAGGAAAAGATAATGAGAACAAAACTAATAGTAGTGCTATTTGCAAGTGTAGTCATGATAACAGGGTGTGCAAAAGAGGGTGTGCAAGAGGTTAGCCCAAGTGCAACTAAGCAACTTCTATACTCTCAAAGTGGCATTGTAAAATCTATCCGTTTAGTAGCCATAAAGGATAAGGGTGCAGGAACATTTATAGGCGGAATTGCTGGGACTGTACTTGGTTCTTTAATTGGACGAGGCAAAGGTAGTACACTAGCCTCTCTTTTAGGTGGCCTTAGCGGTGCTTATGTAGGAAATGAGGTAGCAAAAGCAAATGCACAAGAGTTAAGTGTGATTCTTGATAATGGTGAAGAGGTCATTGTGATAGCAAAAGGCAATCGATTTCACAAAGGTCAACATATCAAAATCATCAAAAATGGCGATAGCATAGTAAATGTAGAGGGTTTATAGGAACTATTTATCGCAGTTTTTGATGCAAATCTTTTTCATTTGTATCGTGCCACCACAATTTAAAAAGCATATATCATAATCTTTTTGGCAACTACACCTATTTTTACAAATGCTTTTTTCATTGTTATATATCTGTTCAAAACTCTTTTGATATGGCATTTTAGGATGGACTGGTTTTGTGCTTAAGAGTCTATCCAAAACAGATCTTAAGTCCCTTTGCCTATCACAAGCATAACTATCTTTACTATTTCGACACCTACTTGAAAAATAACAATAATCTTTATAGTAACTATCATATCGACTATGCCACTTTGATAGTTTTAAGCGATAGTGATTTTGTGCTATTTTGTATCTATTGTATCTCTTTTGATACTCAATATCCTCTAAAGCTTTTATATCTTTTGCCCTTTTATAAGCATCATTTAGACATTTATTATACTCAAAATCACAACTATTTTGACAATCTCTCCGTGCAATTTCACACCTATTTATACACTTTTTAGCATCAACTCCCACAGGTGGAATATAGATATTTTTTACCATATATTCAGGAGCACAACCCATAAAAAGAAAAAATATCAACAAAAATATATATCTTTTCACAATAAACCTCTTAAAAGAATATCAAAATTATAAAATATTTTTGTGCAAAAATAGTGAACCAATCACGAATCACTACACAAAAAGCTATCTAAATGAATATGTTCAAATGCAGCCTTTAAAGATATAAAAAGATCATGATTACTCTCTTCCATCTCTTTTAATAATTTTTTTGTAGCAGCTCTAGCATGAGGCATCTTTATATCAAACCTAAAGGCTGGACATGCTTCATCGCCTACCAATGGAAACTCATTGACCTTTGCACAATCAATCAACTGTCTCTCTCTAACAAGTATCAAAGGTCTTATCACCTCTAATCCATTAGATGCTTTATATTTTGGAGGTAGGCTTCTTAAAGCACCATTATACATAAAATTCATAAAAAAACTCTCTACAGCATCATCAAAGTGATGCCCTAAAGCAACCTTATTATATCCACCTTTTAGTGCAGCACTATATAAAGCCCCTCTTCTCATCCTAGAAAAAAAGCTACAAAATGATGAATTTTTTCTTATCTTCTCTTTTGCAAGTTCAAAAGTCTCAGTCTCATATATTTCAAAAGGTATATCATACTCTAAGCAGTGATGTTTCAAGTTTGAAAAGTCTTCACCCATTCCATAGCTTACACATACTGCTTTTAATTCAAACTTAAATGGAGCTACCTTTTGAACATGGGAGAGTATATGAGCTAAAGTCAAAGAGTCTTTTCCGCCACTAAGACCAAGTAAAACTCTATCTCCCTCACCTATCAAAGAGTACTTAGCATTGGTTCTGCCGACAATCCTTAAAAGCTTTTTGCTAAGTTTAGCTTTTTTCAATTATCTTATCCACAACAGCAATGATAAAATTTGCACTCTCTATGGCTGAGCTTTTTAAAAACTCATCAAAATCAAATCCAGCATCCATATCAGCTGCATCACTAATAGATCTTAGTATCATAAACGGAACTTTCAAAGCATCGGCAACCACCGCTACACTAGCTCCCTCCATTTCTAAAGCATTTGCATTAAAAGTCTCTCTTATCCACTCCTTTTTCTTGCTATCAGCGATAAATTGATCCCCTGTAGCTATGATACCCTCTTTTAATTTGATATTTTTCTCTTTTGCAACCTCTTTTGCAAATCTATTTAACACCAAATCACTCTTAACATAAACCGAACCCTCAGGTACAAATCCAAAAGGATGACCAAAAGCACTAATATCAAGATCATGCTGACAAAGTTTGGTAGCAATGATAAGATCTCCTATATGCAAATCATCATCAATAGCCCCTGCTACTCCACTAAAAAGCAACTTCTTTATACCAAATTTCTCTATCATCGTCGTCGCAGTTAGTGCAGCAAAAACTTTTCCTATCTTACTATAAGCTATAATGATCTCATACCCTTTATAATTTGTCTTATAGTATCTATTTTTTGCATATTCTACAACTTCATACTCTTTAAAAAACTCCAATAGTGGCTCAATCTCTTCGACCATAGCACCCATTATGCCTATTGTCATGAAACTATCCTTTTATTAATTTTCTATCCTTAGTAGATACTTTTGTGTAGAAGATAGCTCTTTATCAAGTGTAACACAAAGCAACTCCTCTTCAAAAAGTTTTGCTTTTGTCTGCAAAATGCCTTTGGGATTTACAACTCTACTACCACCCCAAAAACCAAGTCCATCCTCATACCCTACTCTATTTACAAAGATAGCATAGGTACCACTCAAACTTGATACAGTTGATAGGATACTTTGCCATCTTTGCTCTATCTCAAGAGAATCATCACAAAAACCTCTTGCAGGTGAAGCTGAAAGGACATATATCATATCTGGCTTAAGCAAGACAATTTTATCAATAATTTTTGAATTCCACAGATCTTCACATATAACAGTAACCGCACTTCCAAATCTACTTTCAAACTGCTCAAGAGTGCTACCTGCAAAGAAAAATCTCGCCTCTTGAAACATTCCATAATTTGGTAGAGAGTTTTTATGGTGAATATTGATAACTCTTCCTTTAGAAAAATAGATAGCACTATTATATATCTTATGACCTTCTCTTAAAACTGCACCCACGATAATATCTATCTGCAAACTTAACTCTTCAAAGATTTGCAACTCCTTTATATCGTATGCATCTTCATATACCAAATCCATAAGCATATAGCCATTTAAAGAGAGCTCTGGAAATATAACAACATCAGCACCCTCTTTGATAGCCTCTTTTATATATTTGGTATGTTTTTTTATATTATCTTTAGAGAGTTTTGGCTTGATTTGTGCTAGTGCTACTTTCATGCTTTTATCCTTGAGTATCTTGTAACTCACAAGAGATATTTAAAAGAGATTGCATATCAGTTATGCAATAAGTAGGCTTTTTTGTAACCCTTCTATTGATACCTTTTAAAACATTACCCCCAAATTCGATAAACATATCTATATTATCATCTATCTTTTTTATAGATTGTTTGTAAAGTACCGGCATTATTAGCTGCTTTGAAAGTAAGCTTATAGCATCCTTTTTGCTCTGATATATATCTGAAGTTACATTTGAAACAACCGCAGATATAAACTCATCTTTTAAAAATTTTTCCAAGTATGGCTTAAGAGCATCTGAAGCTTCACTTAAAAGTGGACAATGACTTGCTACTGACATATTTAGCAAAATTGCTCTTTTAGCCCCTGCACTTTTAAAAACACTCTCTAATGAGGCAAGATCACTTTTAACTCCTGCTATGACTATCTGCCCATCTGCATTATAATTTGCCGCCCACACCTGTTTGCCATCATCTCTAGCAGTTTTACAAATCTCTTCAGTCGTTTTATCATCAAGCCCAATAAGTGCCATCATCCCTGCCTCAAAATTTTTACAATTTTCAGCCATGAGCTTTCCTCTTTGGTGAACTAGTTCAACACCATCAAGATAATCAAGTGCACCCACACTAACAAGTGCAGAAAACTCTCCTAAAGAGTGTCCTAGGGCAAATGATGATCTTATCATCATCTCATCTTCAAAAAGTTTATGTGCAATAGAGCTTACAAGTAAAATTGCAGGTTGGGTAAACTCTGTCTTTTCCAAGTTGTCATTCTCTTTAAAAAGTAAAGCTTTAAAGTCAAACCCTACCCTATCACTTGCATTTTCTATCATCTCTTTTGCTACTTCACTCTCATCAAAAAAGCTCTTTCCCATGCCTACAAATTGGCTACCTTGACCCGGAAATAAAAAGGCTACCTTTTTACTATTTTGCATCATCTCTCCTGTAGTTGATATTCATTTATCTTTTTTCTTAGTGTATTTCTATTGATTCCAAATTTTTCTGCCATCTTTAATTGAGATTTAAATTTCAAAAATCCAGCTTTTATAAGAGGTATCTCATATATATAAAGATTGTTTCTATAATCATTATTGCTTCCTAGTCTCTTGTATAAAATATCTTGGAGCATTTGCATAATATCCTCTTCTTTAGTTAACTCCTCTATTATAAGCTTATAAATACTCACTCTCAATGAGTAGCAATTTCTACTTATATCAAGTCTATCTTTTTTGATATTTATATCTATATTATCAAGTCCAAAATCCCTCTTAGCCTCTTTTAAAAATTTCTTAGCTAAAGGATAGATATCCTCCTCTCTCTTACGAAGAGGTGGAAGATTTATACTTAGGCTAAAAAATTTATCACTTATCTTGTGAAAGATATCTTTAGAGGATGTTGCTACTATTTTGGTTTTGTTTTTTTGAAGTGTTTGATGGAGTATATCTGTGTGCATTATCCTATCAAAATTTAAAATAATTATCTTTTTATGCTCTACAATCAAACTCAAAATAGTATCAATATTTTCACCACCATCAATCATAGGAGCATTTAGGATATACTTTGCCAATGTAGCTTTGCCTACTCCCTCCTCTCCTGTTATAAGAGCATTAATATCTAAGCTTTTTAAAAGATTAGCAGATCTTAGAGCCTCTTTTGAGGCTCTACTATAAGCTATAAAATTAGTCGCATCCACAACCTGTTCCGCAACCGCATGATTCTTCACTACCACCAACTACTCCGCTATCCTTTTCACTCTGAGTTGCATCTCTAATGTCTAAAACCAAGACATCAAATATCAAATCTCTACCAGCTAAGGGATGGTTAAAGTCAACTACAACACTATTATCATCAAAACTTTTTACCACTACTTGTACTGTCTGACCATTTTCGCCCTGTCCATAAAGCATCATACCCTCTTGTAGATCAATACCTGCAAATTGCTCTCTTGGAAGAGTTTGTACTGCCTCTGGATTTATCTGACCATATCCCTCATCTGCAGGTACATTGATTTCAGCCTTTTGACCTGCACTCATTTGCACAAGCTTCTGCTCAAGACCGGGAATTATTTGACCTTTACCACTTACAAACTCTAAGGGCTCTTTGCCTACATTACTATCTAAAACTTCTCCTGTAGCAGCATCTTTTAATTCATACTCAAATGATACTACTTTATTGTCGTTAGTTGACATATCTTCTCCTAATGTAAAGTTGAAAATGATTTTAACTAAAATTAGATTTATTGTAGATTAAGAGCACCTTTAAAAGATCTTATAAATTTAGCATAGGATTTTAAAAATAAG
>JALVXV010000139.1 GCA_027038235.1 Campylobacterales bacterium
ACTCAGAAAGTGAGGGAGGAATCTTTGATATAAGCAATAGACGAAGACTAGGTATCAGCGAAGTAGAGTGTGTAAAAGATTTGTATAATGGGGTAAAAGAGTTGATAAAAGTTGAAAAGTCTCTTTAGTGTGCCTTTATATCATATATCTTTTGTGAAAAAGAGAGATCTTTTAGAAGCTTATTTATATCTAACATTCCTATATATTTACCATCTTTTGTGGTATAAGGGACATAATTGGCATTTAACATAGATAAAGCTTTAAAAAGATCCTCTTGCAAAAAACCTTCACTTATAGAAAATGGCTCTTTACTCATTACCTCTTCTATTTTTACATTCTTTTTTCTTAAAAAGTGTCTTTTTCTTATATCTCTTAGAGATACTATACCTATAAGTTTTTCATTTTCTACAACCGGCAAATAGGATACATGAAGTTTTTTAAATATTTTTATAGCTATTTTTATACTTATATCACTTTTTAAAGGTTGAATTTTTTCTACAAATTTTTTTAAATCACATTTTTTTAGGTATTTTATTATATCCTCATTTTCTATATCTATTCCTCTTTGGATAAGACCCCTTTTAAAGTAAGAGCCTGGCTCCATCTTAGAGAGGATAAAACTAGCAATAGATGATGAGATAAGTATAGGCAAAAGTAGTTGATATGAGTGGGTAAGTTCAGTAATAATGATAGAACTTCTAAGCGGAGCTCTTGAGACTCCAGAAAGCATTGTGGCACTTCCTACAAGAGCAAATACAAGAGGATCTAAGCCATACTGAACCAACTCATTTCCAAACCAATACCCCCCAAAGGCACCTATAAAGATACTTGGAGACATAATTCCTCCAAAAATTCCACTACCAATACTCAAAATCACACCTATAAGTTTTGCAAACATTATCTTTAGAGCATCAAAAGAGCTATATGTATCATGAAATATATTTTCGACATACTCATATCCTACACCTCTTGTTTGAGGTATTGTAGCTATCAATACTCCTACTGCAAAGCCTAATATCACAACAACTATACCCCAATGCCTTCTATAAGTAACTCTTAAAATTCTAAACTGCTTAAGAGAAAACATAAAAAATGCACAAACAAATCCAAGTATAATAGCCTCTAAAGGAACATAAAAGAGATATTTTTCATCATAAAATAGATGGGGGACATAAAATGCAGTAAAATCTCCTAAAAATTCTCTAGCAATTAGTGTGGCAGTCGCACAGGATACAACTAGCGGAATTACAATATATGAGTTTATTTTTCCTATAATTATCTCTATACCAAATATTATACCAGCGATGGGGGCATTGAAGGTGGCCGCTATCGCACTTGATACTCCTGCACTTAGATATATTGGAAGGTCAATTCTAGGCACTTTTGAAATAAGTAGAAAAATCTCACTCATAAGTCCACCAAGCTTTGCAATAGGCCCCTCTCTACCTACTGGTACACCAAAGCCTATACTTAAGGATGTAATAAATAAAACTATTACCCCTTTTAAGAAGGAGAATTTGCCTACCATTAAAGAGATTTTTTTAGCAATTTCATCTATTGTTACATTTGATGGATTGATAGCCATCTTGGTTACTATAAAGTAGGTGATATAAAAGATAAAGGGCATTGTAAAGAGATAAAAATATGTTGAGTGAAATATATCTAAAAAGTTATAAATAAGTGTAAAAAAATTGATAAATTCTCTAAAAAGTATGGCAGAAAATCCTCCTATAACTCCAATGATTATAGGAATAACAAAAAAATGCAAAATCTCAATTCCAAACAATTTATTACCTATATTTTTTATATAACCATTATACAATATTTTCCTTAACTTATAATTTTTTTATAATTTTATTGATTTTTCATACTAAATGTTCTATACTATAAATACGATAAACCCAAAATTTTGCAATGGAGTTTGTTGTAGTATCGTTTATGCTTGAAGATTATAGCCTTTTAAAAAAGTTGAAGACTTTATCTGCACAGTGTTAAGTAAAAACTTTTTTAAAAGGCTATGACTTAAATGATATTTGCTAATATAATGAACTCTATTGCAAAATTGGGGATAAATATTGGATGGTTTGATATGAGCAATGATAGATCAAAAAATGAAAAAGCAGAGTCCCAAGATAGTGAATGCAAAACATGCAAAGAGTGTAAAACCGATGAAAATATCGAGGGTTGCTCCATAGAGGAGAGAATCGATTATAAAGGGTATATAAAAAGATGTCTCAATAAAAATATTGAGTTAAAATTTGATCTTCTTGTAATATCACATTTTTTTGGCAGATGGATACCGTTTGCTATAGCAGTTGGATTGATAACAGGCTCTATTGCTGCATTGATGGATGTGCTTATTGTAAATATAAATAAATTTCTAACAACAAATATTATACTTATACTAGTATATCCTCTTATAGTGTCGATACTTGCTGGTTTTTTAACTTCAAAAGATAGCTCTGTTGCTGGAGCTGGTATTGGATACTCAGTGCTACATTTAAAGTCTAAAACATATTTGAAATTGAAATCTCTTGTTTCTAAATTTATTTTAGCAGTCTTTACACTATCTGGTGGTTTTATAGCAGGTCGTGAGGGTCCCTCGTTTTTCTTGGGAGTTGGTATAGGCGAGTGGGTAGGAAAGTCATACGGACTTGGCAAAGGGTATAAAAATATATTGGGTCTTATAGGAGGAGGTGCATTTAC
>JALVXV010000140.1 GCA_027038235.1 Campylobacterales bacterium
GATAATGCAGGAGGCATACCCGAAAAAATCATGCCTAAAATCTTTGATCCATACTTTTCAACCAAAACAAAAAAAGATGGCACAGGACTTGGGCTTTATATGAGTAAAATCATTATCGAAGAGCATTGCAATGGTAAAATAGATGTAAAAAATGATAAATTTGGTGCAGTATTTAAAATAGAGCTTAATGTAAAAGGTAAAGAGTGCAAAATAGAATCTTAGTCGTAGAAGACTCGAAAATGATAAACAACCTCCTAAAGACCAAGCTAGAGGAGTTTGGATATAAAGTAGAGCAGAGCTACACTCTAAAAGATGCAAAAGAGTTGATATCTAAAAATGAGTATATGCTTATACTCTTAGATCTTCATCTGCCTGATGGTGAGGGGTATGAACTAATCGATAGTATAAATGATATAACAAATACAAAGGTCATAGTATTAACCTCAACAAATGAGGAGCAACTAAGAGAGGAGCTCTTTAGATATGGAATAGTTGACTATATAATAAAGGATAAAAATTTTATCTATTCGATATATGAGATAGATAAGACTCTTAAAAAGTTAAAAATATTATCGGGCAAAAAGATACTTATCATAGATGATTCCTCTTTTGTAATCAAACAGGTCAAAAATGTTTTGCAACCTAGAAACTATATAGTATATGCTGCAAATAGTGCAAAAGATGGATTTGAGATATTAAGATCTAAAAGTGTAGATCTGCTGGTATTGGATATGGAACTACCTGATATGCATGGACTTGAAGTATTAGAGAGAATAAGAAAAAATATATCTTATATAAATATGCCCATAATTGTTCTATCTGGAGCTTTAACTCATGATATTATCAGAAAGATACTAAAAAGTGGTGGAAATGATTTTATTAAAAAGCCTTTTGTAGTTGAAGAGTTTGTTTTGAAAATAGATCTATTGATAGAGAATGCCCAAAAGGAGAAAAATATCATCAATAAAGCAAAAGAGATCAATGAGTTAAATGCTACTTTAGAGGAGAAAGTCTCAAAGAGTATCGCAAAGCTTAGAGAAAAAGATATCATAATGTTTCAGCAATCTCGCCTTGCTCAAATGGGTGAAATGATAAGCATGATAGCCCACCAATGGAGACAGCCTCTTAATGCTATATCCTCTAGTGCAACTGCTTTGAGGGTCAAAGCCTTGATGGGAAAGGTTGATAAAGATGTTGTTATAGATACAACTGATAAGATATCCTTTTATATCAAACACTTAAGTAGCACTATTGATGATTTTAGGGATTTTTTTAAACCAGAAAAAAAGATGCAAGAGAGTAGCCTTGATATACTTATCCAGAGTGCTTTGCTGATAGTAAAACCATCTTTGGATGACAAAAAGATAAAAGTTACTACCGAACTTAAATCACATAAACCATTTGTCTCTTATGCCAATGAAATAAAGCAGGTTATTTTAAACCTCATAAAAAATAGCGAAGATATTTTAAGTGAAAAGGAGATAAAAGAGCCAGAAATAATCATAAAAAGCTATGAACAAGAGGATAAATTTATATTAGAAGTCATAGATAATGGTGGAGGCATACCTGAAAAAATCATGCCTAAAATCTTTGATCCATACTTTTCAACCAAAAAGAGAAAAGATGGCACAGGACTTGGGCTTTATATGAGTAAAATCATCATCGAAGAGCATTGCAATGGCAAACTAGAAGTGCAAAATCTTGAGGATGGAGCTCTTTTTAGGATGATTATAAAAGACAATTCTAAAGAGCAAGATTGAATAGACTTTTTTATACTTCACACTCTTTAGTAGAGGCACATTTTAGCAAAAATAGTAGAGATTTTATCGTCAAAGAGATTCCTCTATATGAGTTTAGCAGAAGTGGTGAACATTTGATAATGAAAATTAGAAAAAAAGATATAACCACTTGGGAGCTTATTCAAAAGATAAGTGAGGCTACAGGATGCAAAAAAAGAGATATAGGGTATGCTGGGCTAAAAGATAAAGATGGGGAAACAACCCAGTATATTAGCATATATAAAAAGTATGAAGATAAGATAAAAAATATAAATTCAAAAGAGATAAAGATTCTTGAGACATTTTTGCACAATAACAAGCTAAAAATAGGCCATCTTAAGGGCAATGAGTTTTTTATAAGATTTAAAAAGGTAACTCCACTAAATGCCAACAAGATAGATAGTGTGATAAATATTATCGCCAAAGAGGGAATGCCTAATTATTTTGGTTATCAAAGATTTGGAATCGATAGGGATAATTTTAATATAGGCAAAGAGATACTCTTTGGAAAAAGATATATAAAAGATCGAAAAAAAAGAGACTTTTTTATAAGTGCCTACCAAAGTCATATATTTAACCTATGGCTTAGTAAAAGAGTAGAGATGAGTAAGTTTTTTTCATCTTTTAGCTTAAAAGAGTTGGAGTCGATTTTTATATATCCAAAGAAGATGATAAAAAAGATAAAAGATCAACCCCTCTTTTTTAAAATGCTACCTGGCGATATTTTACATCACTATCCATATGGAAAAGCTTTTGAGTGTATTGATATAAATAAAGAGGTAAAAAGATTTGCCAATAAAGAGCTAAGTATCACAGGGATTTTACCTGGTAAAAAGGTAAAAATAGCTACCGATATAGCCGGAGTAATTGAGAGAGATTTTATAAGTGAGTGTGAAAGTGTAATAAAAAGGATGAATGGCT
>JALVXV010000141.1 GCA_027038235.1 Campylobacterales bacterium
AGTAGCTCTTTCAATCTTTTTGCTTTTTCCAAAACCATAGGTATAAAAGCTTGTCCTCCAAAGCCCGGATTGACACTCATTAGAAGTATCATATCAAGATTGTCTAGCAAATATTCTACGATACTAGGTGGAGTTGAAGGGTTTAGTGCGATTGCTGGTTTTATACCAAGATCTCTTATGTGTTGCAAAAGTCTATGCGGATGCTTCTCCTCCTCTATATGAAAAGAGATATATTCTGGCTTTAAAGGTGCAAACATATCTACAAAAAAGGTATTGTTTTTTACCATCAGATGGATATCAAGCGGTATAGTCGAAGCTTTTGCAATGTGATTTACCACAACAGGTCCAAAGGTGATATTTGGTACGAAATGACCATCCATGATATCTATATGAAGTTTATCTGCTCCTGCTTTACATATAGCTCTTACTTCACTTTCAAGCTTTCCAAAATCGCTTGAGAGCATACTAGGTGCTACTAACATTTTTTTCCTTTTTATTAAAAATCAAAAGATGAAAGATCACTTTACCTCTTTACTCCTATCCACCCTAGCTAAAGGCTCCCTCACCTACTTAAAAAAAGCTCCAACACCTCTCCCTCATAATCAAGCTCTATTAAGACACCTTTTTTTCCATTATAAAATTCAATAGCTTGATCATTGTTATAAAAGACCCTAGGAAGAGTTATCTCTATATCAATCTTATGAAGCTTAAAATCCATTTTTATCTTTGATGACACCACATTGGCATACTCTACCAATGCATCATATAACTCATTATCTTTAAAATTATCATCTAAAAAAATTTCACAAGTTTGAAGAAGTAAATTTTTAGAAAATATCATTGCAAAAGTTGCTTCTATCTCTTTGTAGATACCAAATATAGCCACAAAATACTCTTTATCATCACTTAGTCTAAAATTATCTATCTTGACACTCCTTTTCTTTCCAACTTTTTGAGAGAGCATCTGTGTTGTATGCATAGTGGTATCTGCAAAACCATTTAAATATGTTATGATATTTTTTGTAAGTTTAGTATCTTTTGTAGGTACCTTCGCTGCACTTATGTTCTCTATTCTCATCTGGTCATCTGCTAAAAAATCATCCATACTATTATAAAAAATAATACCAGAATCTTCAAGATCATTTTTAAGTTGTTGGTTTAATTTTTTTTCATCGACCCCTACTATACAAAATGTTGCACCATATTCAGCTCCAGCGGTAGATAGTTTTGCAAAAAAATTCACCCCATGAATATTTATAGACAATACCTTTGATACATCTATGACAAATAGCTTAAAACCTACTCTCAAAAGATTATCATGATAGATAAGATCAAATTTTTTATTGATAGTTGAGTCCACAAAATCATTTAGAATATAAAAAATTGTACCATTTTTTATATAGACATTTATCCTATGTTCGACATTGGCTATATATGAGTGATAGACAATGATACCATGTTGAAGATATTGATGTTCATTTTTTTTAAACTCTTTAAAATCTTTAGCAACATAGGGTTTATATCCCAACTCATACAATTCGATAGCAAGTTGATTTTTTTGATCACTATCATCATTATATACCAATATCTTTTTCTCATTTTCGCTATCCTCATCAAAAAAGAGTGATACTATTTTTAAATTTTCAAAAAGGGAAAAATCTAAAGTAGCATTGAACATTGAGAGAATAGTATTATATTTTTTTTCATCAAAATCACAAAAACCTATACTACAATATATCTTATCTTGTATCTTTTTTAAAGAATCAACCAAAATAGTCAGCCCTTTTTTATTGAAAAAAATAATCCTTTTTAAAGAGACAAAGACAGCTTTTGGTCTTTTTGACACTACAGAGTCTATATCAGTTGGCTCTATTATAATAGATGCATTAAACCCATCTAAAAATCCTTGTGGATAAAATATAACTATATTTTTTTTAATAATAGGTCTCATTGGCTCTTTACTATTTGCATAAATTTTTCATAAATATTTTGTACAAACTCTATATCAAACTCTATAAAATCACTAAAACCTGCCTCTATATATACTGGCTTAGAGATCTCATAAAAGATCAAAAGGTGTATATATCTAGCTAGTTTTGAGAGCATAGTTTCATCTTCGATCTTTTTAGAAATATACTCTATAAATCTTATAGAATCATTTGACAACTCCCACTCTTTACATATCATGATAAATATATCAAAAAGTTTATATCCACTCATCTTATATAATATCTTATCATAACTCATATCTTTTTGCATTTTTAAAAGCTCTACCTCTTTAGCATTTTCTTTAAATATCTCTTCGCATATTATCATAGATGCTGGAAGTAGTGAAATGACCGAAGCTAGTGCAATTGTATTTTGATTCTCTTCGTTTAAAATCCTATTCCAATTATATATCAAAGATGTTTGTAGTGCTTGAAAATCACTATTTGTGATAGAAAATAGCTCCCAAGAGCTTGGAAGTATCAGCTTTACATAGTATGCATTTACTATTTGTGCAGCCTTTTCGATACCTAAAATTCCAAAAATTTGAGATAGATCCTTTACCTCGTGCCTAAGTCCAAAGATAGGCTTATTTACAAGCTTTACAAGATAGTGTGAAAATGCACTATCTTTGAGTGCACTTTTTGCTGCTTTATTTAGATCTCCCTCTTCTAAATACTTTGCACACTCCTTGA
>JALVXV010000142.1 GCA_027038235.1 Campylobacterales bacterium
AACAGGAATATTTTCTAAAATTTGTGGATAGGGTTCAAATATATTAAAAGCTCTACTTGTTTTTTTTCCACTTTTTAAGATAAAAGCAAGTACTTGCAAAGCACTTGCTAAGGCATCACCAGTTTTAGCATAATCACTTAGTATGATGTGCCCACTTTGCTCTCCTCCAAAGTTCAACCCCTCTTTTTGCATAACCTCTAAAACATTTTTATCGCCAACATCACATCTAAAAAGAGATATTTTCTTGCTATTTAAAAACTCTTCTAAGGCTTGATTACTCATTACTGTTGCAACTATTGCATTTTTTGATAGTTTATTTTCACTTTTTAGATAAAATGCCAATGCACCTAGTAGCTTATCTCCATCTATCACCTCTCCCCTCTCATCTACTACTACAAGCCTATCAGCATCTCCATCAAGTCCAAAGCCTATATCTGCTCTTGCTCTTTTAACCTCTTCACTTAATTTTTCAGGGTGTAAAGCCCCACAAGATTGATTTATGTTGCTTCCATTTGGCTTGTTATTTATGACAAAAATTTCAGCTCCTAATTCGCTTAGTATAGTAGGAGCTACTTTGTATGCTGCCCCATTTGCAGTATCAACTACTACCCTTATGCCATTTAATGTTAACTCTTTGGGGAATGAGTTTTTTATATGTACTATATATCTACCAATAACATCATCTATTCTCTTTGATGAGCCGATTTGCATACCTGTTTTTTGGTTGGATTTTATAGCTTCATCATCAAAGTATATCTTTTCTATCTCTTTTTCAATTTGTTTATTTAGTTTATTGCCTCTTTTATCAAAAAACTTTACACCATTATCATAAAATGGATTGTGTGATGCACTTATCATGATACCTGCATCGCATCTCATATTTTCAGTTAAAAATGCGATAGCAGGTGTTGGCATAGGGCCTATTTGTATGACATCATATCCAACTGCAGTAAGTCCTGAAACGATAGCATTTTCTATCATATAACCACTTCTTCTAGTATCTTTTCCTACTATTATCTTGTTGTTGATTGATTCTTTTCGAAAGTATATTCCAGCAGCCATAGCAAGTCTCATAGATATCATAGCATCAAGCTTTACCCCAGCCTTGCCTCTAACTCCATCAGTTCCAAATAGTTTCATTAAAAATCCTTCGGATTTAAGCTAAGAGCTAAGAGCATAGAGCTTTTCTGCTTCTCAGCTCTCAGCTCTCAGCTCTCAGCTCTCAGCTCTCAGCTCTCAGCTCTCAGCTCTCAGCTCTCAGCTCTTATTTTAACATATTAAAAGTTTAAAGCAAATTTAACGATATAAAAACCTCCAAAAATCAGCCATAAAAATAGCACAAATGCTAAATATATAGGCTTTAGCCCTACATTTTTAAATTTTGCTATATTTGTCTCCATACCCATTGCTGTCATTGCCATAGTCAAAGCAAAAGTATCTAATTTGTTTATATTATCAACCAATTTATTAGGTAATAAATCTAAAGAGTTAAAACCAGCTACTGCTATAAAAAATAGAGCAAACCAAGGTATAGTTATGGTAGTTTTTTTGACTCTATCTGTACTCTTTTTTTTTGAAAGCCAAAAGCCAAGTATAAGTAAAAAAGGAGCTATTAGCATAACCCTTATCATCTTTACAATGACTGCATATTTCGCACTCTCTTCACCTATGCTATTTCCAGCAGTTACTACATGGGCAACTTCATGAACAGTTCCACCGATATATATACCCATCTCCTTTATATCAAGTGGAACAAGCCCAGCTTTAAAGAGGTATGGATATAAAAACATCGCTATCGTTCCAAATATCACTACAGTCCCTACTGCTACTGCACTTTTATATGGCTCAGCCTTTACAACAGGCTCAGTTGCTAAAACTGCAGCTGCTCCACATATTGAACTTCCTACACTTACAAGCATAGCGGTATCTTTATCAAGCCCTAAAATCTTTGTACCTACAAAATAGCCAATGATAAAGGTAAAAGTTACTATCGAGGCACTTGTGATGATACCAGCTACTCCTACTTGCTCTATATTTTGGAAGGTTACTCTAAAGCCATAAAATATAATAGCTGCCCTTAAGATAATTTTCATTGAAAATTGAATACCAGGAACCCATTTAGCAGGAAGTTTATCTCTTAAGGTATTTGCATATACCATTCCTAATAAGATACCGACTATAAGCGGACTGATACCAAGGTTTTTAAGAAATGAAAAATCTGCCAAATATGTAGCAGATGCTGAAAAGAGTGCTACAAAGAGTATCCCACTTAAAGTATTTGCTCTATTTTCCTTTGAAAAAGCCATAAATATCCTTTTTTTGAAGCTAAGAGCCGAGGGCTGAGAGCTAAGAGCATTTTGGTTTTTCTGCTCTAAGCTTTCAATAAAACCCACAGGGATTTTATTGAAATTATAATAGTTTTAAATTAATTTGTAAAATTAATTAAATATGATATAATCATTAATAAAATTAATGGATACAGATATGACATTAAGAGAGTTGCAGATATTTTATGAATTGTCAAATAGTGCCCATGTCGGTGAAATTGCTAAAAAATTGGGCATTACACAATCAGCAGTTTCACTTGCTATAAAATCACTTGAAGATAAAATGGGTGAAAAGCTTTTTGATAGAATAGGTAAAAATTTAGTTTTAAATGAACGGGGGA
>JALVXV010000143.1 GCA_027038235.1 Campylobacterales bacterium
GACTTATACTTACTCCAAAAGATCTTGAGGGTCTAAGAATAAGAGTCTATTCAAGCAAGACAGCAATAAACTATATTTACTCTCATCTAGCAATACCCATTAATATCCCATTTTGCCATCTATATACCGCACTAAAAAAGTCTCTTATAAATACACAGATAAATACTATTTCAAATATTTACTCTACAAAAGTTTACACTCTTCAAAAATACCTCATCATGCTTGATTACAACTATCTTGGATATGGAGTTATAGTAAATAAAACCTTTTGGAATAAACTTGATAAAACTCAAAAAGGTATCATTAGACAAGCTTTCAAAGAGACAACTCAAAAAGAGAGAATATGGGCTAAAAAATTGGAGGCAGCAACTCTAAAAAAATTAAAAGAGTATGCAAAAACCCATGATTTTAAGATCATAACTCTCTCATCTAACCAAAAAGAGCTATTTATAAAGGATGTTATCAATAAGTAAATGGTATCTCTAAAGATTAAAACCCTTTTTTATAGTTTTTTTGTTATCATAACACAATCAATTAAAAGGATAGTACTTTGAGGCATCTTATAAATACAAATGACTTGAGTATAGATGAGATAGATTATTTATTTAAAAGAGCTGAAGAGTTTTTGGATGAAAAGCCAAGAGATATCTTACATAGAAAGAGTATCATTACAATATTTTTTGAAAATTCTACTCGCACTAGAAGTAGTTTTGAAGTAGCAGCTAAAAGATTGGGGGCAAATGTCATAAGCCTCGATATATCTAAAAGCTCCTCTAGTAAGGGGGAGACCCTTTTTGATACAGCAGCAAATTTGGATGCTATGGGACCAAATGCTATAGTAGTAAGACATAAAAACTCTGGTGTCCCAAAGATTCTATCTAACTATGTACACTGTCCTATAATAAATGGAGGTGATGGAAGCCATGCACACCCTACTCAAGCACTACTTGATCTATTTACCATAAAAAGATATATAAAGGATGTAAGAGGTAAAAAAATATCTATCGTAGGAGATATCAAAAACTCAAGAGTGGCAAATAGCAATATAGAGCTACTAAATAGATTTGGGCTTGATATAACACTTGTTGCCCCACCACATTTTATGCCAAAGACCCACCTAAAAAAGTGTTATGACCTAAAGGAGGGTGTAAAAGATGCAGATATAATAATGAGTCTAAGAACTCAAACAGAGAGACATACAAATCAAATATATGCATCTTTAAAAGATTATGCAAATGATTTTTGTATCACAAAGGATATATTAGCAGATAAAAAATTACTTCTACTTCATCCAGGTCCTGTCAATAGAAATATTGATATAGAAGATAGTTGCATGAAGGATCAAAGATGTAAAATCTTAGAGCAGGTTAAAAATGGAGTAGCAATAAGAATGGCAGTTTTAGAAAAATTAATTGGAGAAAAAGATGAATGAATGGAGACTAAAAGATCTATATAAAAGTGATAAAGAGCTTGAAAGAGATATAAAAAAGATAAAAAAAGAGGCTAAAAATTTTCAAAAAAATTATAAAGGAAAACTAGAACAATTAACTCCAAAAGAGTTTATTGAGGCTTTAAAGGAGTATGAGAATATCTTAAATCAAATCTCAAGAGCAGCAACTTATACATTTTTGAAATTTGCTAAAAACTCTGACAATGGTAGCTTTTATGCAAACTATTCACAAAAATTTAGCAATATCCAAGAATTTTTACTCTTTTTTGAACTTGAATTTAATACTTTAGATAGTTTAAAGCAAAAAGAGATATTAAAATGTAGTGGTATCTACAAATATTATCTACAAAATTTAATAAGAGAGAAAAAGCATCAACTCTCACCCAACGAAGAGAAGATTTTACTCAAAAAGAGTCTTACAAGTTCAAAAGCATTTAGCAGACTTTTTGATGAACACTTTAGCAGAATGAAATTTGACTTTGATGAGAAGAAAATAAGCGAAGAGGAGATACTCTCAAAACTCTATTTGCCAAATAGGGATATAAGAAAAAAGGCTGCTAACTCTCTTTCAAAAAAATTAAAAAACAATCTTCATTTGACATCATACATATATAATATGATAAAAACTGATCTTAAAATTGAGTGCGAACTAAGAAGGTACAGATCTGTAGAAGAGCCAAGACATATAGACAATAAAATAACTCAAAAAAGTGTAGATGCCCTTATCAACACAACATCAAAAAACTTTCATCTTGTAAGCCAGTACTACAATATAAAAAGAGAGATATTGGGTTATGATACTTTATATGATTATGATAGATATGCTCCCTATGTAACAAATGAAGAGGAGATACCCTTTAATGAAGCTAAAGAGATGGTTTTAGAAAGCTTTAAAAATTTCAGTCCCAAATTTTATAATATTGCTAAAAAGGCTTTTGAAGATGGGTGGTGTGATATTTTTCCAAAAGATAAAAAAAGGGGGGGAGCCTTCTCACACCCAGCATCAGTAGATACCCACCCTTACATTATGCTAAATTACACTAATAAAAGGCGAGATATTTTTACCATAGCACATGAGTTAGGTCATGCAATACATCAATATTTATCAAGAGATGTTGGGTATCTTGGAAGTGATACTCCGCTTACAACCTCTGAAACAGCCTCAGTATTTGCAGAAATGCTTCTATTTGATGATATGAAAAAGT
>JALVXV010000144.1 GCA_027038235.1 Campylobacterales bacterium
GCTTTTTCCTTTGTTTGTATATCCCCAAGCTCTCGTAAAAAGCATTTTATGATTTATCCACTCGTAAGCTATCTCTTTTACATCAGTTTTAAGCACTCTTCTACCCCAAAAAGGAGGAGTAGGTATCTTTATATCCCTGCTTGGCATCTTTATCTGTGAATATGGAGGGATAGGAGGTAACTTCTCTTTCTCTTTTGTTTTTACCTCTTTGATCTTCTCCACTCTTTTAAAGTCGGTATTAAGATCCCCTTTTTCTATCCTGCTCATCGCCTCAATGCCTTCAAAAGCATCTTTGCAGTAAAATATAGCTCCATCATAATTGGGTCTGCAAAACTCTTCTACAAATTTATCAGTAAGTGCCGCACCCCCTAAAAGTATAGGCACATTTATGCCTTTTTGCTTTAATACTTCAAGATTTTCTTTCATTACTGAGGTTGATTTTACCAAAAGTCCACTCATGCCTATAGCACTTGCATTATGCTCTTTGTAAGCTTTTATAAAATCATCTATATCGACTTTGATACCGATATTTACTACTTTAAAACCATTATTGCTAAGGATTATATCAACTAAATTTTTTCCTACATCATGAACATCGCCTTTGACAGTTCCAAGCACTAAAGTTGTTTCACTCTCTTTTTCTACTTTTGGTAAAAATGGCTGCAAATAATCAACTGCAGCTTTCATAACTTCAGCTGATTGTAAAACAAATGGAAGTTGCATCTGTCCACTTCCAAAAAGTTCACCCACTACTTTCATAGCATCTATAAGAATCTCATTGACTATCTTCTGAGGCTCTATTTTATCTTTTACCTCTTTTAAAAGTGGCATCATACGATCTTTGTCGCCATCTATAAGAAGTTTTTTTATCTTCTTATCATCACTTAATTTTAGATACTCCTCATCCTCTTGCTCTTGATTTGTCTCTTTAACTTCAGAAAAAAACTCTATAAATTTAAAGAGAGGATCCCCATCTTCTCTTTTGTTAAATAGCAAATCTTCACAAACTTTTATCTGCTCTTTGCTCATTTTATGAAGAGGAATGATACTTTTTACATTGACTATTGCCATAGATAGACCTGCATTTACACAGTGATGCAAAAAGACTGAGTTTAGATACTCTCTTGCATGTTTAGATAGTCCAAAGGAGATATTTGAGACACCCAAAACAAATCCAACTTCAGGGTACATTCTCCCAAACTCTCTTATAGCCTCTATAGTATCAATAGCTGCTGTAAAATACTCTTCATCTCCACTTCCAACGGTAAAAGTCAAAAGATCAAAAACCAAATCTTGTGGATCAATCCCATGCTTTTTGGTAGCAAGTTCATAAATCCTCTTAGCGATCTTAACCTTTTGCTCTTTTGTTTTTGCCATACCCTTTTCATCGATAGTAAGACACACCAAAGAGCATCCAAATCTTTTTGCTAAAGAGCAAACTTTATCAAATTTTTCTATGCCATCTTCAAGGTTGACCGAGTTTATTATGGGCTTTCCGCCTATGAGTTTAAGTGCAACTTCAAGTGCTTCTATTTGAGTGGTATCAGGCATTAGTGGAAGTGTTATCTTTTGAGTATATCGTCTAATAACCTCTCTCATATCTTTGCTCTCATCTCGTCCGGCAAACCCCACACTTACATCTATGCCATGAGCTCCATACCTAACTTGCTGTTGAGCAACACTTAATGTGCCTTCATAATCCTCTTTTAAAAGCAACTCTCTAAAGGCTTTGGAGCCAGTTGCATTACTTCTCTCACCTATTAAGAAGGGGGCAGGTTTTTGTTTTAGAGACTTGGTTTCAAAAAGTGAAGCTATTGCTTTTGGTTGAGAGCCTTTTGGGGGAATTGGCTTTTTGCCTTCAAGTCTTTTGCTTAACTCCCAAATATGCTGAGGTGTAGTTCCACAACATCCTCCCATCAAAGAGACTCCGGGAATTTTAGAAAAACTCTCTTGAATATCGCTAAACTCAACCGGTCCCATAGGATAGTATGTATAGCCACCCCTATTTTGAGGAAGTCCAGCATTGGCATGGATACTTATAGGTTTTGACCAAATTTCACTAAGAGTTAGAAGATGCTTTTTTACCTGCTCAGGTCCTGTACCACAGTTAAAACCAAGTGAGAGTATATCAAAAGGCTCTAAGATAGTAGCTATCGTAGTTGCATCTGTTCCTATAAGCATAGTTCCACTAAGCTCAATGGTAACTGAAACCATTATGGGAAGTTTTACATTTTTTGCTTTTTGAACATCTTTGATAGCATGAATACAAGCTTTTATCTGGAGCGGATCTTGAGCGGTTTCTATGAGAAATAGATCAGCTCCGCCATCTATCAAACCCTCAACTGCTATCTTATAGCCCTCATACATTTCATCATAGCTTATATGACCTAAAGAGGGTAGTTTGGTTCCAGGTCCTAAAGATGCAGCACAAAATCTAGGTTTATCATTTGTCTCATATTCCAAACAGGCTTTTTTTGCAAGTTTAGCTCCCTTTTTTGCTAACTCATAAGTTTTTTCACTCAAGCCATAATCATCTAAGACCCAAGGAAGTGCACCAAAAGTATTGGTTTTGATGATGTCAGCTCCTGCTTTTGCATAAGCTTTATGTATTTTATAAATTCCATCACTATAAACTTCATTTAGGTACTCATTGCATCCCTCATTTTCTCCCCATATCTCTTTTGGTATATCAAGAGATTGGATCTGAGTGCCCATGGCCCCATCAATGATAAGAAATCTCTCTTTTAGCAATTCTTCTATATTCACACTTTTTGCCTATTGTTTTTTTAGATATTATACCATAATGGGGCTGAGAGCTTAGGGCCAAGAGCTAAAAGTCTAAAGAGTGTGCTTGAAAGGCTTATGCCTTTCAAGCATTGATAGATGGATTATTTTTTTAGATTTAGCATATCTTTGTTTTCTTTTTTAACAGCACTTTGATATGATTTGTGAGTTGAATTATCAGCACTTAAGCTCTTTTTATCTTTTCTAGTTTCACCTAAAAGCTTTTTAAATTTACTCAACAACTCTTCATAAAGCTTTTCAACTCTATTTTTACCTTTGATCTCTTTTTCTACACCATTTATAAGCTTGGTCAAGTTCTTATACTCATCTGAGTGCTTACTGGTATATCCTAAAAGTAGTGCTTTTTTTAATTCAACCTTTGCCTGACCTAAGAGTGCTAAGGCCTCTTTTTTCTTATTTTTATCAATCTTTGAAGCTGCTATTACCAAATCTTGTGCTGCTAAAAGTGGTATTGGAATAACAACCTCATCTCCGACAATAGTACTAAGACCCAATATCAATGTTTGCAAAGCCTCTTTTGTTTTTCCTCTTTCTAAAAGCTTTGCAGCCATTTTTGTTGATTGAGGATACATATCCATAGGCAGATAGTGAGTACTTATATCTATCTCATCCTTTAAAGGTAGTAAAATGTCTCTAGCAAATTGTACCTGATGATCTTCTAATGCTTTTTTTGCTAAATTTGTAGCTATTTCTATCGATTTGGGATCCCCGCCATATCTAAATGCGATAATATCATTCTCAATAGGAACCAATTTTAAAGTAGGATCATCTTTTAATGCCTTATCAAATAGTTTAGATGCCTCCATTAGATACTTTTTAGCATCTTTTATCCTATTTTTTTGCAAAGCATCTATAGCTTTTAGTGTGTCATTTAAACCATTTTGAATATCTTTTGAAGCAAGTTTAAACTTTTTGTTTTGAAAAGATACCTCCTTGTTGATAGCATTTTTTGAATTGGTTGTGCCTACAACTTGGTTCATCTTGTTTGCCCCAAATGATGAAACTCCAAAAAGCATTGAGGCCAATGCCAATGAAACTATTGCTCTTTTTCTCATCTCTAACTCCTTTTTGTAATGAATTATGAAATTATATACTAAGAAAAGTAAACAAAAGTAAATAAAGAAAGTTGATAATGATACTATAAAGTTATCTTAGTAAAATCAAAATTTTATATAGTTGTAAGTTGTAAAATATATTGCAATAGAGTAGAACTTCAATAATGAGTGCTAATGCAATGAGATCTATTGTAAAATTTGGGTTTAAATTAGAGTGCCACTGTGAGAAAATTTGAGTCAAATGGAATATGGGCAAGAGTAGAAAATTTAATACCCTTGCCTACTATATTTTTCCCTCTAAAACCATCTGCTTTAAAACTCTTTTTAAAACTTTTCCAGTAGCATTTTTTGGAAGTTCATCTACAAAATAGACATTTTTTGGTATTTTAAAATTTGCTAAGTGGTTTTTGAGATATTTTTTTATATCATTTTCACTTATCGTATCTTTGTAATCATCCTTTAAAACTACAAAAGCAACAGGTACTTCATCAGAAGTTTTTTCATCTCTTTTTCCTATAACGGCAGCTGCATCTACCTCATCAAGCTGATAGATAAACTCCTCTATCTCTCTTGGATATATGTTAATTCCTTTTGAAATGATAAGATCTTTCTTTCTATCTTTGATAAAAATATATCCATCCTCATCTATGCTAACTAAGTCACCGGTTTTAAGCCAACCATTTACTATAGTCTCTTTTGTAGCATCTTCTCTTTTGAAGTATCCTTGCATTACACAATCACCCTTGACTATAAGCTCACCCACTTCACCAAGAGGAACCTCTACCATCTCTTCATCTACCGCTTTTACCTTGTATCCTGGAAGTGCTGGGCCTACTGAGAGAGGTTTTTGAAGCTCAAGTCTATTTACCGCAACCACAGGAGAACATTCACTAAGTCCATACCCTTCAAGTAGTTTTGCCTTTGGAAATTTTACTTTAAAATCTTGTAAAACCTTTTCATTTAGTGCTGCTCCACCGCTTACAAAGACTCTTATCTTATTAAACCACATAAAATACCATGGTATTTTAGCTTTATTTAGAGCATTATAAACTGTAGGGATACCTAGAAAAATGGTTACTCTTTTTAAAAGCACCTGTTTTAGCACATTTGAAAATGGAAAAATAGACTTAACTATAACTATACTTGAAGCTGTATAAAAGGGAAGTAGTACAGTAGTAGTCAAAGTAAAAGAGTGAAACATAGGAAGATATACGACAAATCTATCCTTTGGTGTTAGGTGGATGATTTTGTTTATTGCTACAAGATTGGAAAATATATTTTTATAACTTAACATTGCCCCTTTTGGTTTACCGGTAGTTCCAGAAGTATAAACTATACAAGCGGTATCTTCTAAAGTGGGAGGAGTGCTAAGTTGTTCATGTGTTTCAAGACTCTCAGCTATCTCTACAAAGCTATAATTTCTCTCATCAAGCTTTTTATACTCTCCTGTCCAAACAATCTTTTCTATACCAGTAGTATCGATAAGTCCTGCAGTCTCTTTTGCAAATTTCGGAGAACTAACTAACAATCTAGCTTCACAGTCACTAAGTATATACTCATACTCATCTTTTTTTAAAAAGGTATTGATAGGTACTACAATAGCACCTATCTTTGAGATGGCAAAAAATGATACCACAAACTCTTCAGAGTTTTCAACAATAAGAGCAACTTTATCACCATTTTTTATACCACTAAACTCCAAAAACCTTGAAAATGTATCTATCTTTTGCTTTAGTCTTAAATTGCCTACTTTTCTTTTATCTACAAAAAGTACCGGCTTATTTGGAAAATTTTTAGCATTTTCCTTTATCATTTCATAGAAGTTGTTATATCTGCTTTCACTCATTCTTTAAAACCTATATTTTAAACCCAAAGTTAATAGATGAGCTGATATATTTTTAAAAGTTCCATTTATACCTTGTATATTTGCTCCACTTATCTTTCTATCATCTTTTTTATCATATAGATAGCCTACACCCAAAGTAATCTTTTTGTTATACTTGTACTCACATCCTATAGAGTAAAGCTTAGCATCACTACTTGGCAATTCAAACCCAAGATTTTGAGAAGGAATAGGAGTTTTATCTATGGCAAATCCTGCCATAAGTTTTAATTTTTCACTATATTGATGAGTTAAACCTATCCTATAAGTATCACTATCCTTCCAATTTTTTGGTATAGGTTGGTCAAAATATGGATATAGTATAGCAGGAATAGTGCTTTTGTAGTTAAAATCCAATGTTTTATACTTTGACCAATAAGTTCTATCATATTCTAACTCTATGGTAGTATCTTTGTTTGCATTATATGAAATTGCTAAAGTCAAAACAGCAGGAAGTGGTACTGTTACATCAGCTCCACCATCATATAGTTTTGTACCTGAAGCATAGAGTTTTGCATTACCCTTTACATTTAAGTTTACATTAGATCTGTAAGTTGCTGATAATTTCATATCACTTGAAGGTCTATATGTTGTAGCTAAATTATATCCAAACTCTGTTGTATCGCCCTCCATATCTCTTGCTATTAATCCACTACTTCTTACCTTTCCACTACTATAAATAACTCTTAAACCTCCACCAACTGCAAATTTTGGATTGATTTTATAAGAGAATGAGGGGTTTAGCTCTATAATCTTTAGAGTAAACTCTTCAGCATATCTTTTTTGTATAGGAGTGCCCCATCTTTTAGATAAACCTCCTGGAGAAGTTATGCTAAAGGCATACCTAAATCCATTATAATCTTTGGAGCTAAAAAAGAGTGTAGGAAGTAAAAATTGCTCCTCTTTTGACTTAGCATTTGCTTGTGTGCCACTGACACTTCCTTCATACTTTAACTTAGGAAGATTGATATAGGTTAAATCTGCCTCAAAAAGATTGCTATTCTCATTCCAAGCCATATTTGCAGGGTTATAATAACTTGCATCCGCACCATTTGAATTTGCCACATAGGCTCCACTAAGAGCAACACTTCTTGAAGATTGCTCAGGCATTCTCCATCCACTTGCAAACAACAATGAACTAGATAATAAACTTATCGTTGCTATTTTAGTTAAAGTTTTCATTATTTTATCTCTCCTTTTCTAATCTTATCAAACCAACTAATTGCAGTATAATAAGCTTTAGTAGCACAATCAACATGAACAAAAGTTGTCTTATTGGATTGATTAATGTCAGTTATTGGATAAAGAGTGATGTTTGAAGTATTTTCAGTTCCATTATTTGTAAAATAGTTATATGCTATTTGGCTCATAGCAAATGGTATAATTTCATCTTGAGTACACTGGATTAACATAACTTTTGTTTTTGGTTTCCATTTATAAACACTATTTTCAGCAAAAAGAACTCTAACAGGATTGTTTACATTAGCTTGATAATCATTTATAAAACTATCTTTAAAAAGTTCGTTTGTATAATGTGTGCCAATTCCATAATCACTTGCATTGAGGTCAGCAAGACCAAGTGCTAAATGTATAGGCACCGCATCATAATCCCCTCCAAATAGAGGAACATTTTCAAATACCTCAGGTTTTACAACCAAGTCGCTTATATTTATATCACTATAAGCCTTTGAGTATGAATAAGCTACCTCAGCTAATAATGCTGGATAAACCATCTTCATACTAGCATTCAAATCATAAACACCTAAGGATTCTATATCATAGGGTCCTGCCATAGGTGCCACACCTTTGAGTTGAAATTCATTGCTATATTTTTGCTCTATCTCCTCGGCAAGTGCCATACTCACATAACCACCCTCAGAATAGCCACTTATAAAGAGTTGACCATTAAATAGTATTTTATTATCTGTCATATATTTGATACTTGCTCTTATCATATCAAGAGAAGCTTGGGCTGAACTTTTAAGTATATATGGATGTACTGCACCTTTAGAATCACCATATCCTACATAGTCAGGCATAGCCACAGCAAAACCAGCATATCCAGTCATTACTGTTGTAAGAGTACTGTCTGGCATACCATTGGTCTTTTCTACTACACTTGGTGCTTCACTATTTAAAAAGATTGTTCCATGGTTATCACATACTAATGATACTGAAAAACTTTTTCCTTTACTTGCTAAATATGATTTATATGCATCTGTTGCAATAGGAATAACCAAAAGACCTGAGGCATCTATATCTTTGCCATTTATATCTTTAGTTCTATATACTATCTTGATAGCTTTATAGCCAAAAGCATCTGTAGCACTTGGATCAACTTTAGTTTTTATAATTGATAACATTACAGAGTTATCTATATCATCTACTAAAGTCGCTTTTTTCAAAACACTTCCAACACTATTTGCACCCTCATTGCCATATCCGCCGCCACACCCATTTAGCATAAATGTAAAGATTACTGCTAAAAAAGTTAGAAAAATAGATATTTTTTTACCCATACACTATCCTTTAGTTGAAATCTCTTAAGTTTATCAAAAATATATTTAGCTTTAAATAAAATTAATCTTCTATTAAGCTATAGAGTAATTTTATCTCTTTATCCCAAATACTCTCATCAATAGTCTCAAGTATCAAAGGTATATCATCCATTCTCTTATCATTCATAATAAATTTAAAAGCATCTAATCCAATTTTACCTTTTCCAAGGCTCTCATGCCTATCTTTTTTGCTACCTAGATCTGGCTTTGAATCATTTAGATGCATACCTTGAAGATACTTAAAGCCAACTATTTTATCAAACTCTTGCCAAGTTTTATCATAAGCCTCCTTGGTTCTTATATCATAACCTGCGGTAAACATATGACAAGTATCTATACATACTCCTATACGACTTTTATCCTCTATCCCACTTATGATGTATGCTAAATGCTCAAATTTGTATCCTAAATTGCTCCCTTGACCTGCAGTGTTTTCTATCACCATACAAACTTCACTACTCTCTTTGATAGCATGATTTAATGACTTAACAATAAGATCTAAACACTCCTCTTCATCAATAAGTCTTAGATGACTTCCTGGGTGAAAGTTAAGCTTTTTAAGTCCTAAAAGTTCACATCTATAAACCTCATCTATAAATGCATTTAAAGACTTCTCTCTTTTTTGAGGCTCAGGATGTCCTAAATTGATAAGATAGCTATCATGAGGAAGTACATGCTTTGGCTGGATTTTGCTCTGCTTTAAAGCCTCCTTAAACTTTACAATAGTCTCTTTATCGTAAGGTTTTGCACTCCACTGTCTTTGATTTTTAACAAAAAGTGCAAATGCTTTTGCTCCAATTTTTATAGCATTTTTAGGAGCATTAAAAACCCCTCCACTTGCACTTACATGAGCTCCGACATATTTCACCTTAAAATCCTTTGGATTAAGCTTAGAGCTTAGAGCTAAGAGCTAAGAGCTAAAATGGCTCTTGACTCCTGGTGATTGGCTTTAAGCTTTTCATTCTTGTTTGTATTGGGTGGTTTCACTTTTTTATCCTTTTTAATTTTATTAAAAAATGATTTGAAAAATCTTTAAAGTATATCTTATCACTGCTGACGATATACTTTATATGGATATTTTTTTTATCTATATTTTGCATAAAACCGGCATCACTCTTTTTAAAACCTGCTTTTTTAAATATGGGCTTTTTATTTAGTACATTTTCAAGCAGAGTTCTAGGATAGAGTGGACTTAAAAATCTTGTATTGAACCTCTCTTTGCTAAAACAGTGCGAATTTATGCAAATTTTATCAGCTATTTTAAGATCCAATACAAGATTTGAGAGATCAAAAAGCTGAAGTTCAGTATAGTTTTCACCATATTTTAAAAATCCCATATCATTAAATCTAAGATCTCTCATCTTTATAGCCACAAGGTAGCTATCAGACCTTTTTATATCCCTTTTTACACTACACCCTACAAACAGTAAAAGAAAAACTAAAATAATATATCTCAATCCCAAATCCTAAACCCCAAATCCTACATCCTACATCCCAAACCCCATATCCTACATCCCATATCCCAAACCCCCTGTTATTATATCAAAAATTATGCAATTTTAATATGATTTGCAAAAAATATGATAAGTTAACTAAGCAATATTAAATGAAATTCATCTCATTGGAGTTTATGCTTCATTACCTATCAACTTATGCTATAATTTCAATAACTGTTTATTGGAGATAAAATGATTAACATTTTTAGAGAGTATGATATAAGAGGAATTTATGAAAAAGAGTTAAATGAAAAGAGTGTAAAGCTTATAGGATATCTTTTAGGGTTAGAGATCAAAAAGATAGGAGAGTATGTTGCTTTGGGGTATGATGCTAGAACTCATTCACCAATTTTAAGAGATTATCTAACAAGTGGTTTTATAAAGGCTGGGGTAAAAGTGCTTGATATGGGGCTTGTGCCTACTCCTGTTTGTTATTTTGCAAATTATGTAGAGTTTAATGGTATTAAAGCTGTTGGCTCAGTGATGATAACAGGTTCACACAATCCAAAAGAGTATAATGGATTTAAGATAACTATCGATAAAAAGCCCTTTTTTGGAAAAGATATATATGTCTTAAGAGATAAATTTTTTCAAATGCAAGATATAAATATAGAGGATAATACAACTTGTATCAAAATCCCAGCAAAGAAGAGATATATCGATTTTATGGTTGAAGAGTTCTCTTTTTTAAAAGGGCTTAAAACCAAAATAGTCTTAGATGGGGGAAATGGAGTAGCTGGAGTAGTTATCAAAGATATATTTGATGATTTGAGACTAAATTATAAAGGGCTATATCTTGAACCAGATGGAAGCTTTCCAAATCACCACCCCGATCCAACTATTGAGGAGAATTTAAAAGATATAAAAGAGGAGTTAAAAAGAGAGTATGATATAGGCTTTGCTTATGATGGAGATGCCGATAGGGTAGCACTCTTAACAAAGAAATATAATATAAAAGGTGATATTTTAGCGATACTTTTTGCAAAAGAGATGAAACATCCTACAGTCATAGGTGAAGTGAAATGCTCAAAAGTGATGTATGATGAGATAAATAAAATGGGTGGCAAAGCTGTGATGTATAAAACGGGTCATAGCAACTTAAAAGTAAAGATAAAAGAGCTTCATGCCGACTTAGCAGCAGAAGTTAGCGGACATATCTTTTTTGCTGATAGATACTTTGGATATGATGATGCCTTGTATGCTACTTTAAGAGTGTTGGAACTTGTACAAAAAGGATTTGATCTTGATGCTGAAATAGATAAGTTGCCAAAAACCTACTCAACTGAAGAGATAAAAGTACCTGTTAGTGAAGATAAAAAGTTTGAACTAATGAAGTGGATAAAGGAGATACTTGCCAAAAGACCATCATATCTACCAAAAGTAAAAAAGGTTATAGATATTGATGGAGTGAGGATCAATTTTGAAAATGGCTGGGCACTTGTAAGAGCTTCAAATACTACTCCGGTTTTGGTTACAAG